>JBDSAN010000196.1:0-4855 GCA_039922115.1 Jatrophihabitantaceae bacterium | reverse complement strand
GGCCTGCTGGTGCGCCTCGGCCTCCGTACCCTGGGTGCCTTCGCGGCGTTGCCCGCGCCCGACGTTCTCGCCCGCTTCGGACCCGACGCGGCCCTTGCCCATCGCCTGGCTCGGGGTCTCGACGAGCGCCCGTTGCAGGTCCGGGTACCCCCGCCCGACTTCGCCGTCCAGGTGGAGCTCGACCCGCCGGCGACGAGAGTGGACACCGCTGCCTTCGCCGCCAAGTCCCTGGCCGACGACCTGTACCGGCGCCTGGCTCGCCTGGGGTTGGCCTGTACCCGCATCGCCGTGGAGGCCGAGACCGAGCACGGGGAGTGTCTTTCCCGGCTGTGGCGCCACGAGGGGACCCTGACGCCGGCGGCCATGTCCGAGCGGGTGCGCTGGCAGCTCGACGGGTGGCTGGGGGGCACGGCCGGCGCCGGCGTGCCCATGCCCACCGCCGGACTGTCGTTGCTGCGGCTCGTGCCCGACCAGGTGGTGCCCGACGCCGGCCGCCAAGCCGGGTTCTGGGGTGGGGCCGACGAGGCGGCGGCGCGGGCGGCCCGTGCCACGGCCCGGGTGCAGGGGATGCTCGGGCCCGAGGCGGTGGTGACGGCGGTGCGCAGCGGCGGCCGGGGACCGGCCGAGCAGGTGACGATGGTGGCGTGGGGCGACGTACGTGAGCCCTCGCGCTCCCCCGGGCCGCCGTGGCCGGGGCGCCTGCCCCCGCCGGCGCCGGCCACCGTCTTCGCCGAACCCCGGCCCGCGGAGGTGGTGGATGCCGGCGGTCGGCCCGTCGGCGTCACCGGGCGCTTCATCGTGACGGAGGCTCCGGCCCACCTGTCGGTAGGCGGTGGCGACGGTAGCGGTGGCGACGGCGGCGGCCCTGGGCGTCGTGGCGGGGCGGACGTCGTGGCCTGGGCCGGCCCCTGGCCGGTGGACGAGCGCTGGTGGGATCCGGAATCGGCCCGCCAACTGGCCCGGATGCAACTGGTCGATGCCACCGGCCGGGCCTACCTGGTGTGCTTCGACCTGGCCGCCCAGCGCTGGCTGCTGGAAGGGATCTATGACTGAGCCAGCTCGCCTGAAAGCCAGCGAGCCGCAGCTACTTCTTCGAGGCCAGTGACCGCAGGAAGAACGCCAAGTTGGCCGGACGCTCAGCCAGCCGCCGGACGAAGTAGCCGTACCACTCATCGCCGTAGGGCACGTACACCCGCATCCGGTGCCCGGCCGCGGCGATCGCGCGCTGCTCGTCCGGCCGGATGCCGTAGAGCATCTGGAACTCATAGCTGTCCTCGGACCGTCCGTGCTGGACGATCAGTGACCTGGCCGCGGCGATCATCGCCGGGTCGTGGCTGGCCACCATCGGGTAGCCGGCGCCAGCGAATAGCACACCCAGGCAGCGCCGGTAGGAATCCTCGACCGCATCACCGGTGAAGGCGACCGAATCCGGTTCGGCATAGGCGCCCTTGCACAACCGGATCCGGGAACCGGCCACCGCGAGGTCCTGGCAATCGCCCTCGGTGCGCTTGAGGTAGGCCTGCAACACCGCCCCGACCCAGGGAAAGTCCGTCCGGAGCTCGGCCACGATGCCCAGGGTGGAATCGGTGGTGGTGTGGTCTTCCATGTCGCAGGTCACCGTGGTGCCGGCCGCGGCCGCCGCCTGGCAGATCTCGCGAGCGCCGTCCAGGGCGATCTTCTCGCCGTCACCGGGCAAAGCCTGTCCGATGGCAGACAGCTTCACCGACACCTCGGCGCGATTGGCCTGGCCGGACTCGGCAAGCGCGGCCAGCACTGACACGTAGGCCGCCACGGTGTGCCGGGCCTGTTCGATCGAGGTGGTGTCCTCGCCGAGAAAGTCCAGTGTTACCAGCAGATTGTCCGCACCGAGCTCGCCGGTCACCCGCAGCGCCTCGGCCTGGTCGGCACCGGCGACGAACCGGTTGACCACTGGCCGGGTCAGCCGGGACCGTTCGGCCAGCCGGCGTAGCCGGGCCGATCCAGCGGCCGCCAGCAGCGGTTCACGCAGCAGGTCCATCTCAGCCCCCGACCTGATCGGTGCCACTTTCGGCTTCCTGGTGCGGGTAATTCACGCCCACCGCCGGCAGCAACGTCTCTTTGATGGCCCGTGGCGATACCCAGCGCTGCAGGTTCAGGATCGAACCGGCCTTGTCGTTGGTACCCGAAGCCCGTGAACCGCCGAACGGCTGCTGGCCGACCACCGCACCGGTCGGCTTGTCGTTGATGTAGAAGTTGCCGGCGGCGAACCGCAACCGCTGCTGCGCCTGGACGATGGCAGCCCGGTCGGTGGCGATGATCGAGCCGGTCAGCCCGTACGGCGCGGCGCCGTCGACCACGTCCAGGATCTTGTCGAAGGCGTCCGGTTCGCTATCGTCATACACATAGACGGACAGGATCGGTCCGAAGTATTCAGTGGAAAACACTGCGTGATCCGGATCGGTGGCCAGCAGGATGGTCGGCCGGACGAAGAATCCCTCGCTGTCATCGGCAACCCCGCCAGCGATGATCTGCAGCTGCGGGTCGTTTTTGGCCGCATCGAGCACGCCGGCCAGCCGGTCGAAGGCCCGCCGGTCGATCACCGCGCCGAGGAAGTTGCTGAAGTCGGTGACCTCGCCCATCGTCAGCGCTTCGGTCTCGGCGGCCAGGCCGTCCGACAGCTTTTCCCAAACCGACGCGGGGAGGTAGGCGCGCGAGGCCGCTGAGCACTTCTGGCCCTGGTTCTCGAAGGCGCCCCGGACCAGCGCGGTGCGCAGGACGTCCACATCGGCGCTCGGGTGGGCCAGCACGAAGTCTTTGCCGCCGGTCTCGCCGACCAGTCGCGGGTAGGTCCGGTAGTTGCTCAGGTTCTCACCGACGCTGCGCCACAGGTGCTGGAAGGTCGGGGTGGATCCGGTGAAGTGGATGCCGGCCAGTTCCGGATGAGCCAGCAGCACCTCGGAAACAGCCAGTCCGTCCCCGGTCAGCAGGTTGATCACGCCCGGCGGCAGGCCGGCTGCCTCCAGCAGCCGCATGGTCAGCACCGCGGCCAGCAGCTGGGTGTTGGACGGCTTCCAGATCACCACGTTGCCCATCAGCGCCGGTGCGGTCGGCAGGTTGGCCGCGATGGCGGTGAAGTTGAACGGGGTGATGGCGTAGACGAAGCCTTCCAGCGGGCGGTGGTCCAGCCGGTTCCAGATACCGGGTGAGGACACCGGTTGCTCGGTCAGCAGCTGTGCCCCGAAGCTGACGTTGTAGCGCCAGAAGTCGATCAGCTCGCAGGCCGAGTCGATCTCGGCCTGGATCGCGGTCTTGGACTGCCCGAGCATGGTGGCCGCGTTCAGGGTGGCCCGCCACGGGCCGGCCAGCAGGTCGGCCGCCCGCAGGAAGATCGCGGCCCGGTCGTCATAGGACAGCGCCTGCCAGCTCGGTGCCGCGCGCTTGGCAGCGGCGACCGCGTCCTGGGCGTCCAGGCTGGTGGCATTGCCGAAGGTGCCCAGCACCTGGGAGTGCCGGTGCGGGGCGACGACATTGCCGCGCTCGCCACCGCCGAGCCGCTGCTCGCCGCCGATCGTGCAGGTCAGCTCGGTCGGGTTGGCTGCCAGCCTGGCCAGCTCGGTCTTCACCGCCCGCCGCTCGGCCGAACCGGGTGCGTAATCGAGCACCGGCTCGTTGCGCGGGCTGGGGATCCTGCTCACTGCGTCCATCACGATCTCCTGATTGGGCGGCCGGCTTCAGTCTCATCACGGTATGCCTTTACGACCCGACGCGGCTGCTCGTAATAAATAGGATTGCAGGTATGGATTACTCCGATCCGAGCAAGGAGCTGGCCGCGCTGCTGGATCGGCTACCCGCCGTCCAGGCAATCGGTATCGCCGGGCCGGAACTCGGTGACCCGTCCCTGACCAATTCCGAGCGCGACCTCGGCACGGCCGGCCTGGCCGCTGGCGAGATCGTGCTCGGAATCGGCGTGGGTGCTGAGCTCGCACCGGCCGTGCTGGCCGCGGCGGAACAGGCCGGGGTGGCCGCGGTGATCTTGCGCGCGCCGGTCGATCGCAACCAGTTTCGGTTGGCCGCCAAGCTCGGCGTCGAGTTGCATGAGCTACCCCGGACGGTCAGCTGGCACGCCCTGCATCAGCACCTGCTCGGCCGGCTCAACCCGGCGGTCGTGCACGCCGGTGACGAGCTGGCTGACCTGGCCCAGACCATCGCCACCCTGACCGGCGGCCCGGTCACCATCGAGGACAGCACCTCGGCGCGGGTGCTGGCCTACTCCCGCTCCAGCGATGAGATCGACGAGTTACGCCGGCTGTCGATCCTGGGACGAAGCGGCCCACCGGAATACCTAGCGCTGTTGCGCGAGTGGGGCGTCTATGACCGGCTGGCGCGTTCGGAGGAGGTGGTCGAGATCGCCGAGCACCAGGCGTCCGGAATCCGGCGCCGGCTGGCGGTCGGGGTGTTCGCCAGCGATCGCCAGCTCGCGACCATCTGGGTACAGCAGGGCTCCTCAGACCTCGGCCCGCATGCCAAGCAGGCGCTGCTCGGGGCGGCTCGGCTGACCGCTCAGCTGCTGGTGCGCAGCGACCGTCCCCGGCCGGCCGGGCGAGCCGAGCCGGGCGAGCTGGCCTCGATCCTGGCCGGGCGGCCAGGTGGCCACCGGCTCGGCCGGGCGGCCGCGCGGGCCTGCGCGGTTGCGGTGATCGAGCCAGGACCCACCGGCGAGGACCCGGCCGCCAGCCGCCGCCAGCTTGAGGAGTTGACCACCGTCGTGACCGTGCACGCGGCGGCTTTTCGTCGCAATGCGCTGGTCGAACAGCTGGCCGGCAGGGTGTACCTGCTGCTGCCCAGCCTGAGCTCGACCGGTCAGGCGATCGCAATG
>JBDSAN010000195.1:0-6979 GCA_039922115.1 Jatrophihabitantaceae bacterium | reverse complement strand
GGTTGTGGGCGGCCGCATCGTCCAGGAACCGCAGGATGGCCCGGACATTCTCGGTTCGCCAGGATGCCAGCACCCGATCAAAACCGTTGCCCCGCAGGTCGGTCCGCCGTATCGAGTCGGTGGTCTCAGCTCCGCAGGCAGTCTCAGCGTCGCCGGATGGTCCCGGTTCGTCGGCGGAACCGAGACATCGAGGTGAACTGATAGCCGGTCCGGCCCGTAGTACCCAGTAGCTCAGTCGAGCGGATCTGCTGGAAAAGAGGCCGGATCATGGCTCATTTCAGGTACCGAACGAGTTCAGCCCTCACCTTGGCGATCTCGGCCACGCTGCTCGCGGCCGGCTGCTCGTCAGGCGGCAGCGGCGGCGGTAGCGGTAGCGGCGGGTTGTACGGTGGCAAGGCGCCGGCAACGAGCACGTCCGCCACCACCGCCGCGGCGAGTACTCCAGCCAAGGCCGGCATCGCGGTCAGCGCCACCGAGCAGGAGTTCTCGATTACCCTGTCGCGCAGCAAGTTCACCGCCGGCACGTACACCTTCACCGTGCACAATGCCGGCAAGTTCCAGCACAACCTCACCATTGAAGGTCCGGGCGTGGACAAGCAGGCCTCCCCTACCGTGCCGCCCGGCCAGTCAGGCACGGTCACGGTCACCCTGAGCGCTGGCAGCTACGAGCTGTGGTGCTCGGTGGATAGCCACAAAGATAAGGGGATGGACCTCACCATCACCATCACCTGAGCCAACCAGTTCGGGTCGGGTCAGGTCAGCCGGCTTGCGGGTCGAACATCCGCAGCCGGTTGCGCGCGGCGACATAGCGCAGGTCCCGAACCTGCTCAGCCGCCGGTGCCGAACCGAATACCACCGCGAGGTAACGGTCCTGCGGTTGGCCGGAACCCGACCGCGGTAGCAGCGCCATGCCCGGCCATTCCGGATCGCTGGCGATGAGATCGCGCCGGAACGCACCGACCTCGTCGCTGGCCGGCACGCATTGCCAGTCGCCGGCGCGCAGCCGGCCCGCGACCTGCGCATCGGTCAACTCGCCGACGCCGGGACGCCAGAACAGCAGCCAGTAATCCACCCGGCCAAGCCTAATCCCCGCCGTGGCCGGCCACCGGCAGCACGCCCGGGCAGGCGTTGGGTCAGGACGCCGGCAGGCCGCACCGGGTATCCAGGCCGATGCGCACCGTCGGGGAGTCCGGAGCGCCGAGGATGGTGACGCCGAGGTAACCGGTGACCGCCGTCCGGCTGACCCATCCGCCGCTCGGGCCAGGGTCGCGCACGGTGAAGCCGCGCGCGGCGAACTGTTCGGCTACCGGCGCAACCAGGTCGGCGCCGGTGCCGCCGTCCCGGGCCTGGAACTGCCGGTCGACCCGGTAGTAGACCAGGTCACGAGCTTCCCCGCCGCACGGCTGCGAGCGGGCCACCCGGCCGGGCAGCAGGTCGGTGATCGCGGCACCGGGCGCCACCGCCGCGACCACCTCGCTGATCAGGGCCAGTGCCTCGCGCAGCCGGCTGGTTGCAGGTTCGACCTCCACAGAGCTCCTTGTAACAGGGCCATTCACGGCACCGGGGTGGCCGCCACAGGCCACTAGCAGCCCGGCCAGCAGCAGCCCGACGCCGGCACGCGCCGGCCACCCGGGATTGGTCATCGGATCAGGAAATGCGTGACCGCACGCAACGCGGAACCCGGCGAACCAGCCAGGTTGGCTACCCCGGTCTGCACCTGCCCGCCGACGCCACCGAGCAGGTGATCGACCAGTTGCAGCCGGCCGGCACCCGGGCCCTGGTAGCTGCCGGTGAGCGAATCGAGCGGTCCCTGCAGCGGATTGACCGCCAACCGGGCAGCGGCACCGATCCGGTCGCTCAGCTGCGGCTGCTGCACGTCCGAGCCGCTGACCTGCCCGGTGATCACGTGCGAGATACCGTCGAGCGCTCGGCTACCGCGTCCGAAGTACTCCGAGTGCCCGGACACGCTCGGCATTCCGGCGCCGTTGGTGGCAAGCCGGGTACCGCCGAAGCCGGGACTGGCCGGGTCGGCACCCATCCCGCCGAGCAGGTCGGCTACCGGGTCCCCCGGTGCCTTCTCGTCGAAGAACTGGCCTTTCGACAAGTGCAAATCGCCAACGTTGCCAACCGTCATGCCGGGGCTGCCGAGCGCCACCACGTTGGTCGGGGCCAGGCCGTCCCGGGCCAGCGCGACACCGGCCAGCACGCTGCCGTAGCTGTGCGCCACGATGGTCAGACTCTGATCTGGACGCAGCGCGAGGCCATCGGCGAAGCTCACCAGGTTGCGGGCGCCGTCCTCAGCGCGGCCGGTGAAGGCAGCGTTGACCGCATCCGGAAACAGCCCGGTTTCACCGGGATCGTGATAGCCCTTCCACATGATCACCGCGCTGTTGGGGGTGCGAGCCCAGACCGCGTAGGCGTCGTCCACCCAGCCGGCCAGGTTCGCATCACCGCCGACCCCGGGCACAAAAACCGCCACGTGCGCGGCCTGCTGGTCGCCGAACAACACCCCGTACCGGTCAGCGCTTGGCTGGTACACCACCAGGCTGCCGCCACTGTCCAACAGCGGATCGAGCACCGCGAGTCGCTTGCGGTCACCGGTCGCGCGTGCCCGCTGCTGGTCCCGTTCGGCCAGTATTCGATTGGCAGTTGCCCGGACGGCCAGCGGAACGCCGTCCAGGTTACCCAGCCCGGTCGGGTCGGCCTGGGCCAGCGCTCGGGCTGCCGCCGGGTCCAGGTCGGCGAACAGTGCGGCGACCTGCTGACTATCCAGTCCGGTGAGTAACCGGTTCGCCGCGTCGAAGTTGCCGATCAGCTCGCCAGTGACCAGCGTGGCCAGCGCCGCCTGCTGTGCTGCGGTCAGCACCGCACCCGGCGCGATCAGCGCGGCGGCCCCGCACAACTCCGCGATCTGCCCGACCACCCGGCTCTCGCAACCGGCGTAAGCGGCACGCAGCTGCTCGGCCTGCTGGCGCGCCGCGCTGAGCCGATCGTCTAGCGCCCGAAACTGCTCGCGTGCCAGCGTCGGCATACCGATGCCGAATCGGAGGTCGTACCACTCGGCAACCTGCAACGATTGCAGCTCATCGCGATAGGAATTCGCCAGCCTGACCAGTTCGACAGCGCGGCTATCGAGCCGATCAAGCTCGGTTGCGAAGTCGACCAGCGCGGCAGCCGCCGCGTACATTCGCCTTTCCCACACGAATGATTGGCGGGCGAGCTGCCTGCCAGAGCGAGCGTAGGCGTTGCCGGCCGGACCCTGCCACACCAGGCCGGTGCGAGTGAACAGCGAGTCGGCCTGGGCCCGCCAGCGCCGCAGGTCACCGGCAGAGTGGCGCAGTAGCCGGGAGCAGCCGAGGATCGGGGCAACCTGCGCCGGTACCGGATTGCCTCCTATCGCTGACCAATCCACGACTAGCGCCCGGCGGCCAGGGCTCGATCCACCTGCCGGTACCAGTGCCCGGCCGCGGCGGCCGTCAAGCCATGCCGGCGCATTGCCTCGTCGAGTTCAGCCAGGCCGCGATCCACGACCAGCCCGAAATCAGCCAGCACCTCATCGAGGGCGGCCGAACCGCAGGCCGCGTCCAGCTTCGGGCCGACCTCGCTGAGAGCATGCAGCAGGCCACGGACCGCTCGGGACAGCTCGTCCAACCCATCCGGGTCTACCTTGAATGACGTCATGAGCACCGTTCCGCGATAACTGACTGATGTCTGATTGTTGATCATACAGTCGACACGATCGCGGGCAACCTGAGTGCCGGGGATGGCCGCCGGTCGGTCCGTGCGGATGAGTTCGCCGGTCCGCGCCGACCAGTGGACAGTTCCCGGTCAGCTCGCGCCAACGAGTAGGCAGTTCCCGGTCAGCTCGCGCCAACGAGTGGGCAGTTCTGGCACGAGTGAGCGATTACAAGCGACCATCCGACGCCCAACTGCCCACTCGTGCACGCACGCCCGACCCAACTGCCCACTCGTGCACGCACGCCCGACGCACACCCGACGCAGACCTGGCCAGAGGCCCGAACGAACCCCAGCCAGCTCAGGCGTCGGACAGCCGGGCAATGGTGGCGCTGGCCCGGCGCACCGCGGGCGCCGGCGCGGCCGGCAGCACCTCGGTCAGGAACTCATAGCCGTGCGCCAGCACCGAGGCTGCCCGGGAGCCGGCTGCTGCCCGCCGGCGCACCTCGTGGATCCAGTCGGCGATATCGCCCCAGCCCGGGGCCGCCAGCGAGCCGCCGACCTGCTGCACCGACAGCGCCGCGCACAGGTTGGCGAAAGCCATCCGGTTGCGCAGCGGCCAATCCCGCAAACTCCCCAGCACGAAGGCGGCCGCGAACACGTCACCGGCCCCGGTCGCGTCCACCGCATTGACCGGCAGCGAGGGCACCCACTCCTCCTCGCCGGTGACCGAGTCAATGCCGATGGAACCCTGACCGCCGCAGGTGACCACCACCACCGGCACCGAATCGGCCAGTTGCAGCAGCGCCGCGCGCGGGTCATCGGTGCGGGTATAGGCCATCGCCTCCGGGCTGTTCGGCAAGAACGCGTACAGGTCGGCCAACTGCTCCAGCACGGTCGGCGACCATTGCTGGCTCGGATCCCAGCCGACATCACCGAACAGCCGGACTCCCTGCCGCTTGGCCAGCGCCACCCATGGCTCGGCTTGCTCGTCCAGGTGCACCACCCCGGCGGCAGCCCGCGGCAGGTCAGCCAGCAACTCACTGGCCGGGATCGGCGACGGATGGCTGTGCGTCACCATCGTCCGATCGCGCTGTACCGCCAGCGAGACCGTGACCGGGGAATGCCAGTCAGCAAGCCGGCGCGACCTGGACAGGTCAACGCCTTCCTGCTCGGCCAGCGTGCGCCACAGGAAGTCGCCGTAGACATCGTCGCCGAACACCGCCGCCAGCGCCGTCCGCAAGCCCAGCCGGCTGGCCGCCACCGCGAGGTTGGCGATGCCGCCAGGCGCCGAACCCATTCCCTCGGCCAGCAACTCGGTGCCGTGCGCGCTCGGCAGCTGCGGCAGGCCGGTCAGCACGATGTCGAAGAACACCGTGCCCTGCATGACCACATCGAATTCCGGACCGTCCATCGCTATCAGCCTGCCACCAACGGGGCCGGTCGGCAGCCTCGCTATGGTTTCGGCGTGCGATTGGTGATCGTGGGTGGCGGCGGGTTCCGGGTGCCGCTCGTCCACCGCGAGCTGGCGCGGCGTCCCGAATTGCCGATCAGCCAGCTGGTGTTGACCGACCTCGACCAGGCCCGGCTCCGGGTGATCCGTCAGGTGATCGGCGACGACCCACGGGTCTCGGTGGCTGACTCGCTGGCCGAGGCGGTGCGCGGGGCCGACTTCGTGTTCTCCGCAATCCGGGTCGGCGGCGCGCTTGGCCGGGTGGCCGATGAGCGGCGCGCGCTGGTCCGGGGCGTGATCGGTCAGGAGACGGTCGGTGCCGGCGGGTTGGCCTACGGGTTGCGCACCCTACCGGTCGCGCTGGAACTCGCTCGCACCGTGGCCGAACTCGCGCCACAAGCCTGGCTGATCAACTTCACCAACCCGGCCGGGCTGATCACCGAGGCGATGCGCGACGTGCTCGGTGATCGGGTGATCGGTATCTGCGACTCGCCGAGCGGGTTGATCCGGCGGGCCAGCCAGGCCGCCGGCTGCCAGCCGTCCGAGGTCGATGCCGACTACCTGGGCATCAACCACCTGGGCTGGCTGCGCACCCTGCGGGTCGGTGCGACCGACCTGTTGCCTGGCCTGCTCACCGACCGGGTCGCGCTGCAATCCTTCGAAGAAGGCAGGCTGTTCGACCTTGACCTGCTGCGCTCACTGGGCGTGATTCCGAACGAGTACCTGCTGTACTACTACCGGACGCCGGAGGTGCTGGCGACCCTGCTGGACGGTCCGACCCGGGGCGAGTTCCTGAGCGCGGAGCAGGCCGGTTTCTACTCAGCAGCGCAGGCTGAACCAGACCGGGCAGCCGAGCTCTGGGAGGCAACCCGGCTGCGCCGGGAGCAGACCTACCTGGCCGAGGCCGGCGACTTCGAACGGGGCAGCTTCAAGCGGGACGACGCCGAGCTCGCCGGCGGCGGCTACGAGCAGGTCGCGCTGCAGCTGATGCAGGCGCTGGCCGGCGGCCCGTCCCGGCAGCTGATCGTCAACGTTGCCAACCAGAACACCGTAGCCGCGTTGCCGGCCGAACTGGTGTTGGAGCTGGCCTGCACGATCGATGCCGGCGGTGCCCGGCCGTTGCCGGTCAGCCCACCGAGCCTGCACCAGCTGGGTCTGATCAGCTCGGTGCGGGCGGCCGAACGATCGATCATCGACGCGGTGACCGGCCAGTCCTACCTGAGCGCGCTGAGCGGTTTCGCAACCCACCCGCTGATCGGCTCGGAGCGGATAGGCCGAGAAATACTGGACGATCTGCTCCGCGCCGAGCCAGCGCTGGCCGCGCTGCTCAAGCAGGACACCCCGGACTAGCGACCCGCACAGGCCTACCAGGACCACACAACGGCGGGCGCTAATCTGGACGAATGCATCCTGACGCTGCCGAAGAGGTTACGGTCACCCAAGCAATCGAGCTGGTCGCCGGCGAGGCGATCCTGCTGGACGTGCGCGAGCAACACGAGTGGGACGCCGGCCATGCCCCGCAGGCCCAGCACCTTGCGATGTCGGAGCTGTCCGGACGGGTGGACGAGCTGCCGAAGGACACCCAGATCGTCTGCGTCTGCCACCTCGGCGGCCGCTCGGCCGCGGTGTCTGCGGCGCTGAACCGGGCCGGCTGGCAAGCGCTGAACCTGACCGGCGGCATGCGTGCCTGGGCTGCCGAGGGGCAGCCGGTGATCGATGCCAACGGCGGCCCCGGCTTGGTCGACTAGGACCGGACCCTCCGCGCCAGCCTGCCCCGGATCAGTCCTGAGCAGTTGGCTGGCGCAGCAATGGCGGCAGGAAAACCGCACCGCCACCCGGCACCCGGTCGAC
>JBDSAN010000194.1:0-5011 GCA_039922115.1 Jatrophihabitantaceae bacterium | reverse complement strand
CACCGCGCCGGCCCACCAGGTACAGGTCACCGTCATCGTCAGCTACCGCCAGATCGCCGGTCTCGAACCAGCCGTCAGCGTCCGGGCCGCCGGCCCCGTCCGGCCAGTAGCCCAGAAACAGGTTCGGTCCGCGCACCTCGAGCACCCCGAGGTCACCGACCTCGACCTCCTCGTCGTCGGTGTCGACCAGCCGGACCTGCACCCCGGGCAGCGGCCGACCGACCGAGCCCGGTTTCGGCTCGGCCCAGCCGTTGCCGGCCTCGGCCGGCACCAGGTTCACCGTCACCACCGGAGCGGCCTCGGTCAGGCCGTAGCCCTCGAACAGGCTGACCCCGAACTCGGCGTAGGCGCTGACCAGCTCCGCCGACAGCGGGGCCGAGCCCGACAGTGCGTAGCGGACGCCGCGAAAGGACTCAGCAGCCTCGGGCCGGCCGGCCCACAGGGCGAATTCCAGCGGCGCGCCGACCACTACGGTGACCCGCTCGTCCCGGATCGCCTGCAGCGTTTCGGTGGCATCAAAGCGGCCGGTGAGGACGACCGTCGCGCCAAAATACAGCGCCATGCCCAGGCCGGCGTTCAGGCCGAAAATGTGGAACAGCGGTAGCGGCAGCAGGATCCGGTCGTCCGGGCTGAGCGGCGGCGGCGACAGCTGCGCGAGCTGGGCCAGGTTGGCCAGCAGCGCGCGGACCGGCAGCATCGCGCCCTTGGGACGCCCGGACGTGCCGGAGGTATAGAGCAATACCGCCAGGTCATCGCCGGTCCGGCCGGGCTGGTCGTGACGCTGCTCGCCGGCGCCTTCGATCAGCTCGTCCACGGTCGGCAGCTCGCCGCCACCGGTACGGGCCGCCAGCACGATGTGCGCCAGGCCTGGATGGCGTTGCCGCAGCTCGGACGCGGCCTCGATGGCAGCCACCGAGCTGGTGATCAGCACTCGGGCCTGCGAGTCCTGCACGATGTATTCCAGCTCGGGCAGCGTGTAGGCCGGATTCACCGGCACCACCACCAGGTCCGCCTGCAGCGCACCGAGATAGAGCGCCACGTACTGGGCCGAGGTCGGCGCCTGGATCGCAATCCGGTCATCGCGCCGCAGGCCGAGCTGCACCAGGGCTGCGGCCACCCGGGCGACCGCGTCCGCGAGCTGGCCCCAGCTCCAGCGAGTGCCGCCTTCGATCACGGCGGCCTGATCCGGCCGCAGCTCGGCCGCCCGGCGCACCAGCTGGCTGAACGAGCCGATCTCATCGGCAGGTGCGGGCTGGTCGGCAGAGCCACCGTGCTCGGCTGCGGTCATCGCGTACTCCCAACGAACAAGGTTCGGTGCTGGTGCTCGGGCTAGGCGGTGGGTAAGCACCGGATGCTACCGACCCCGCGCGCAACCTCGCGAAGTTGGTCGCATCTACGCTAGAAGCCCATCAGAAACCCTCGTCCCAGCCGAAGCCGGCGGGTAACGTCGGCGGACGGGGGAACGAGTACGACGCAGCATGAACACACCGACGAGGGAGCAGTTCAGGCCTGATGAGCGTCACCGGCACCCCGGCCGAGCCGCCGTTCGCGGCCGGCCGTTACTGGGGTGCGCTGATCCGGCTGATCGCTGATGCGGTCAGCCTGCCGGTAGCTATGTCGACCGAGTCAGTCGACTCCTCGATCGGTACTCCGCGCGACTCCTCACCTGCCCTACCGGCCACCGGCTCCGCGGCGTCCACGACCCATGAATCTCGGGATATCGCTTCATCCAACGAGGTGCGCGGCGCAAGGTTACCGAAGCATCGGGCCGGCGACCGGGGGCCGACCGAACCGGCTGAGGACGAGGTGGCGGCCGATCACGCCGAGATGTGGGCACTGGTGCAGGCGGCCCAGACCGGCGACGGTGAGGCCTTCGGCAAGCTCTATGACCGTTACGTCACCTCGGTGTTCCGGTTCATCTATTACCGGGTCAACGACCGCACGCTGGCCGAGGACTTCACGTCCGAGACTTTTCTGCGAGCGCTGCGGCGGATTTCCACGATCAACTACCAGGGCCGCGACATTGGTGCTTGGTTCATGACGATCGCCCGCAACATCGTCTTCGACCACGCCAAATCAGCCAGGTTTCGCCTGGAACTGACCACTGGCGAGAGCCTGGATCGTGGCGACACCGACGCCGGGCCGGAACTGGCGGTGCTGACCAAACTGACCAACACGCGCCTGCTGGAGGCCGTCAACGAGCTCGGCGAGGAGCAGAAGGAGTGCATCGTGCTGCGCTTCCTGCATGGGCTGTCGGTGGCCGAGACCGCTGCCGTGATGGGCAAGAACGACGGTGCCATCAAGGCGCTGCAGCACCGCGCGGTCAAGCGGCTGGCGGCGATCCTCGGCGACGAGCTTCGATGAGCCGCGCAAGCTACCGGCCAGTACTGAGTAACCGGCCGTCAGTCGAACTCGTTGATCGAATCGGCATTAGCGACAGCTCGACTCCGCGCAGCCATCTCGTCGGCAAGGAAGGGGGTTCTGATGGGCTCGTCCAGGTTCGCCGCACGGTCCGGTAATGAACCTCAGTCCGGCAACGGACGCCGACCCGGCGAGAATTCCGGCCGCGGCGGTAAGCGGAGCGGCTCGGAGGATCAGCTGATCAGCCGGCTTCGTGGCCTGCCCGCCGGGCCCAGCCCGGACAGCCATTTCACCGATGAGCTGCGCTCGCAACTGGTTTCGATCGCACCCCGCATCATTGCCGAATCAGCGTCGGACAACGCCCGGTTTCCAGCCGGGACGGATCCGGTCCGGTCCGGGTTTCTCGGCCGGCTGCGCCGTCCGCTGATCGCCTTCGTCGGCGCGGCCGCAGTGCTGGCGATGCTGCTCAGCCTCGCGGTCTGGATGGCTCACGGCGCGCTGCCCGGCCAGTCGCTGTACGGGGTCAAGCGCGCGAGTGAGAACTTCCAGCTATCGCTGGCCAGCAGCGATGCGGACAAGGCCAAGGCCTACCTGGACCAGGCCACCCACCGGGCCAGCGAATCCACCAAGCTGGCCGGCAGCAGCGGGCTGGCCGGCAGTCCGCACCTGTCCGGCCTGCTGGCCAGCACCCTGAATAGCGCCGATGCCGATACCCGCAGCGGCATCGCGCTGATCGGCAAGCTATCGGTGGCGCGGTCCTCGACGGCTCCGATGGCCGGCGTCGCGACCTGGGTGAGCCAGCAATCCGGTCGACTGGACCAGTTGCGACAGGAGCTGCCCAGCGGGCCGGACCGCAGCCGAGCGGTGAGTTCGCTGGCGTTGTTGCAGCAGGTCTCGACGCGGTTGGCCTCCTGGCAGACCGCGCTGACCTGCGGTTGCAAGGCAGTGAAAACTTCGGACGCGCTCGGTCCGGTCGTCACCGACAAGTAGCGTGGCTGCCGGCCGGATCGGATCGCCGGGCAGCTAGGCTCGTGCGATGCCTGGCCGTTCCGCAGGATCCGCCGCAGCCGAGCTGGAGCTGGCACTGCAGGTGCCGCCCCGGCCGCAGGCAGCCGCCTTCTTCGACGTCGACAACACCATGGTGGTCGGTGCGTCGATCTTCCATTTCGCGAAGGGACTGGCCGCCCGCAAGTACTTCTCGACCGCTGACCTGCGCCGGTTCGTCTGGCAGCAGGTGAAGTTCCGGGCCGGCGGCGAGGGACCGGAGAACATCACCAAGGCGCGCGAGTCAGCGCTGGCCTTCGTGGCCGGCAAGTCGGTTGCCGAGATCGTCGCGATGTCGGAGGAGATCTACGACGAGGTGATCGCGGCTCGGATCTATTCCGGCACCAGGGCCTTGGCCCAGCAACACCTGGATGCCGGCGAGCGGGTCTGGCTGGTGACCGCGACGCCAGAGGAGCTGGCCCGGATCATCGCCCGCCGGCTCAACCTGACCGGCGCGCTCGGCACCCGCGCCGAGGAGCGGGACGGCGCGTTCACCGGCAGGCTGATCGGCGACCTGCTGCACGGCGAGGCAAAGGCCGAGGCGGTACGCGAGCTGGCGCTGGCCGAGGGGCTGGACCTGGCCGAGTGCGCCGCCTACTCCGATTCGATCAACGACATCCCGATGCTGTCGCTGGTCGGCCGGCCGGTGGCGGTCAACCCGGATTCGGCGCTACGTGATGAGGCCCGCCGGCGTGGCTGGGAGATCAGGGACTTTCGGACCGGACGGAAGGCCGCTCGGATCGGGGTGCCGGCAGCGATGGGCGTCGCGGCAGCCGGTGGCGCGGTGGCAGCCGGGATAGCTATCGAGCGCCACCGTGGCAAGCAGGCTCAGCGGTCCCAGTGGCGGCCATTGCGCCTGTTCCGCTGAGGTTTGAGTCGGCTGGATCAGCATTAGCTCGGTTTGCGCGAGTTTAGCTTCGCTGCCACTTCGCCATCTCAGCTACCACCTCGCGGTCATAGGCTGACCCGCAGAACCGTCGAACTGGCGGCCACAGCCCGGCAATTTTGCCAACCAGTCAAGGCAAAAGGCCACCGAGAAGCAGGGAGCAGCTCATGCGCAGATCGACCGTCGTGGCAGGTATCGCGCTCGCCGCAGCAGTCAGCGTGGCGGGGGTGACCGCAGCGCAGGCAGGCACGCCTGGGCATCCGGACAGCTCGTCGTTCACCGTGGTCGAGCATGCCGTGACCGACACCGTGATCGACACCGGCCCGGCCGGCGACAGTGTTGGCGACCTGCTGCCGTTCGCCAACCCGGTGTTCGACGCGGCCAACCGGCATCAGGTTGGTAGCGACAACGGCAACTGCATCCGGACGGTGGTCGGCAAGGCCTACGAATGCTCCTGGACGCTCACGCTGGCCGGCGGCTCGCTGGTGGTGTCCGGGCCGTTCTACGACGCGGCTGATTCGGTGCTGGCGGTGACCGGCGGGACGGGTCGGTTCCGCGGTGCCAGCGGGCAGTTGAAGCTACACGCGCGCGACGCGGCCGGCAGCGCCTACGACTTCAGCTACACGTTGTCTCATTAATCGCCTTTAGCTAGCGGGACGTTGCTGGTGGCCGCGCGTTGGCTGCACGAGTGGGCAGTTGCGCGGCCTTCCTCAGCACGAG
>JBDSAN010000193.1:0-4985 GCA_039922115.1 Jatrophihabitantaceae bacterium | reverse complement strand
GCTAGTGCAACCGAACTGCATTGCTCTACGGTGAAGCCGCAGTCAGCATCTAGGTCGACTCTCGATCTTGAAGCGAAGAGGTAGCCATGAACCTGCGGATCGAGCCGATCGAGGATCGTTCAGGATCGGAAGGCTTGGCGTTGCAAGGTGTTCTCGATCTTGAAAGTCGTGATTCGGTAGTAACCCAGGTTGGCGCCGCCCTGCACGACTGCGCCGGTCCCGATTTCACGCTAGTGCTGAGTTTCTTGACGTTTGTGGATTCCAGCGGGCTCAGCGCGCTGGTCACGCTGTCCAATCAGGCGCGCAGTATGGGTAAAACGGTCATCATGCGGGACCCGACCCCAGCACTGAGCAGCCTGCTCAGCCTGACCGCGCTCGATCAGGTCTTCGTAATCGAGCGTGCCGGCCAGCGGAACGCTCCCAATATTGTCCCAGCAGATCCAAGCTAGTCGTAGTTTGCGTCGTGAAATTGCTCCTCGCAGGTTTGGTGCTGCCGGCGGATGGGTAATGCATGGATGCCGGTGCGGTGGCATGCAGGCGCCACCGGTAACGGCTCCTCGTCGGCTACCCCCGGAGGTATGTCATGGTTACGCTGAGCACCCCAGCGGCACCGGCCCGAGTCAGGGCGGCGGCCCACGTCCCGACCGATCGCGAGCTTGCCGCGGTGCTGGGGATGGCCGAGCAGATCGAGGCATCCACCGAACCGAGCGTGGTCTTCGCCAGCCTGGCCAAGGTATGCGTTCCGGTCATCGGTGACGCCTGCATCGTGTCGATCAGCAGCGCTCAGCACGATCCGTACGCGCTGGTCTGGCCGCCGCTGGAACCGGTTGATGCGACCAAGGTTCGCACCGCTGTGACTGGACATTCGCAGCCGGGGGAGGAGGCGATCTTCACCCCGATCGGGTCCCGGTCGGCAAATCGCGGTAGCTGTTACCGTGGCGCGTTCACCCTGATTTCTTACCGGGATCGTCCAACCACGGTGCAGGCGTTGCTGGCTCAATTGCTGGTCGATCGAGCGATGGCCATCGTCGAACAGGAGCGATCTAGCGCCGATCTCTCGCAGGCTCACCAGCGTGCCGACAACCTGGAAACGGCGCTGGTCAGCAGCCGGACCATCGGGATGGCGATGGGCATCGCGATGGAGCGGCATCGGATGAGCAGCGACCAGGCATTCAACCTGTTACGCCGGCTTAGCCAGCGCCGGCACCGCAAGCTGCGAGAGATCGCCGATGAGGTGATCATGACCGGCGAGGTCGAGTTGCCGGAGCCGGAGCCGGAGCCGGAGCCGGAGCCGGAGCCGGAGCCGGAACCGGAGTCGGAACCGAGGCCAGTAGGCCTGCCCGGCGGCCCGGCTGCGATCCCGAAGCCAGGGCCTGCGCCGCGCATCGGCTGAAGGCCGTCGATAGCAACTCGGCAAGGTTGCGGCTGTTCTTGCGCTTGCTCAACCGCTAGCTTCGCTTTCATGACAATTCCGACAGAACCTATCGGGAGCATTCCACGCTCGCCCGCGCTGCTTGGCGGCATCGCGGATTTCGCGAGCGGCGCCATCGATCGGTCGGCCCTCGACCGGTTGGTGGACGAGGCATTGCGCGACACCATCAACCGGTTCGAGGCCACCGGATCGCCAGTCATCACCGACGGTGAGCAGGCCAAGCCCAGCTTCGTGACCTACCCGTTGGACGGTCCGGCTGGCCCGGCCAACCTTGCCCCGGGCGGGGTGGCGATCCCGTTCGCCGACGGCCATCAACGGCAACTGCCCGTCCTGACCGCGGGCCCGTTCAGCTACCAAACCTTCGCGTCCGGTTACCTGCTGGCGGCCAGGCAATACGCCACCGTCGCAGTCAAGCAAGCTGTGATCGCGCCGTCCGCGCTGAGCCTGCTCTACCCGGCCGATGGGATTGACGGTTACTCGCAGGAGCAGTTCATCCACGACCTGGCAGACCAGGCCGAGCAGGATATCCGCCGGTGCCTGGACGCCGGTGCCGATTCCGTCCAGCTCGATTTCACCGAGGGTCGGCTGTCGATCAAGCTCGACCCGTCCAAGGGTGTGCTGAACCAGTTCGTGGCGTTGAACAACCTAGTGCTCGACCGCTTCAGCGACGACGAGCGGCGCCGGATCGGCGTGCACACCTGCCCGGGTGGCGACCAGGATTCCACCCACAGCGCCGATATCGACTACGCCGACCTGCTACCCAGCCTGTTCCAGCTACGGGCCGGCCGGTTCTACGTGCAGCTGGCCAGCGAGCCGGACCGGCGCCGGGTGCTGGCCATCATCGGCGAGCACCTGCAGCCGGATCAGCACGTCTTTGTCGGGGTAATCGACCCGATCAACCCACGGATCGAGACCGCAGAGCAGGTGCGCGACCGGGTGCTCGAAGCTGCCGAATTCATTCCCGAGGGCCAGCTGGGCACCTGCGATGACTGCGGTTTCGCGCCGTTCGGCGACGACACCTCTACCTCGCGGGATATCGCGTTCGCCAAGATCAAAGCCAGGGTGGACGGCACCGCGCTGGCCGCGAAAGGCTAGCGGGAGCTACCGGCCCGGCAGGCTGGACCCGGCCAGCTGGCAGCTCGCGCTAGCACCCCGATCGGTCAGTGTGATTCGCAGGCAATGCCATCCTTGTCGCGGTCCAGGCTGGCCGCATTCGCCTGGTACAGCGCGGTGCTCCGGAAGTAGTCGGTAACCGGCGTGCTGGCACCGCTCACGTGGTCAACCGCGCCGGGACGTCCGATGCCGTGGGCGTAGGTGGCAACCGCGTGCACCGCTGCGCAGTTGGCATAGCGCACGATCTGCGGCGCGCTCAGCGCGGTGCCGCTGGTGGTCGCCAGCGCGCTGGTGCTGGCGGTGACCACCAACCGGTACCGGTAGGCCGGCGCCGAGATGAAACCGACCGCGAACTGGCCCTGGGTGTCGGTCAGCCGGCTCAGCATGGTTTGCCAGCCGGTGGCGAGTTCGCGCTGCAGGTAGACGGTGCGGTGCGGGCTACGGATGATGCCGGTTGACGAGCCCTGCTTGATCAGCGCATTGACATAGGTGGCAGCGCCGGTACGGCTGGTGGCGAGGTAGGCGTAGCTGGTTGCCTTTGCAGCGGCACTGGTCGAGGTTGCGCTCGCCATGCCGGCTGCCGGGCTGGCTTGGCAGGCCAGTGAGCCAGTGAGGACGGTCGCGACTAGCGCGGCGGCAGCGCGGGGTTTCATGCGGTACATGGGGTTCCTTCGATGCGCTGGCGGGGGAGTGCGCCCTCAGCGAGGGCTGCCGCAGCGTAACCCGGCCAGTACCGGCAGGTGGGCCGAATCCTCGGACGGCGTTTGCCCCGCTCGGCGACTGCTCATGCCTGCCGCTGGGGTTCTTATGATTGTCGTGACGAATAATCGCTTCGATGAAATTTCGCCTCTGCGCGACATCATCGTTTTCACTATAAAATAGGACGATTTTTCAACGTGATTTGCTGGTTGTATAACGAGCACGTCGGGATTACGCTTCGGCCGGGATTCAGGCTTAAGGTCGTTACTTTCCTGCCGGCCGGATTCGGCTGGCCACTAATCGAGCATTCCGCGGGGGGACGCTTATACCGCGGGTCAAGCGGGGGATGAGTCATGCGCGGTGCACGCTTGCACACACGGACCCAGCAATTGTTGGTCGTCCTCACAGCCTGTTGCCTGGCCTCGATCGGACTGCTGGCGGTTCCGACGGTGGCAATGGCCGCGACGGCCTACACAGTCTCGACGACAGCTGATGTCGCCGCGAACGCAGGTGCCTGCGGCAATAGCGCGATCACCACCGCGCCGGTGCCGCTGTCCTTGCGCGAAGCAACCTGCCTGGCCAACAACGCCGGCGGCGCGGTCACCATCTCGGTACCGGCCGGCACCTACAACCTGTCCAATGGCGAGTTGCGGCCAGGAACGCACACCGGCCAGTCGGTGACCATCATTGGCGCCGGTGCCGCGTCCACCGTGGTGTCCGGTCAGGGCCTGTCCCGAGTGCTCGACATCGACCCCAACTCGCTCGGCGGGGTGGATGCGGCGCTGTCCGGCCTGACGATCACCGGTGGGTCGGACTCGACGTTCGGCGGTGCGGGCATCCTGGCCGGCGCCGGTAACGCCACCACCTCAGACCTGCTGAGCCTCGATTCGATGGTGATCGCCGGCAATGCCGCCGACGTGGCATCGCCCGGATCGACCAATCAAAACGGTGGCGGCCTGGAGTTCCAGGGCGGCAAACTCACCGTCACCAACACCACGTTCAGCAACAACACCGCGCATTCATCGCAAGGTTCCGGGCTGTTCTACCAGGCAACCGGCACCTCGTCGCCGGAGGGCCTGACGGTCACCGGCTCGACCTTCAGCGCGAACAGCGCGACCAACACCAACGGCAGCCCGGTGAACAACGGCGGGGCGCTGGCGTTGCAGGGCGGCACCACCTTCGCGGTGTCGGGATCCCGCTTCGTCAACAACACCTCGGTCGCGACCACCGGATCGTCGGTCGGTGCCGCGATCTGGGCCCAGGGCGGCACGCTGTCGGTGAACTCATCGACGTTCACCGGCAACAGCGTCAGTGGCGCGGGCTCGCCGTCCGGTGGCGCGATCTATACCGCGGCGACCGCGCTGACCGCGCACTATGACCGGTTCGTCGGCAACAGTGCGGCCACCGGGTCGGCGATCTTTGAAGCCTCCGGCAGCGTGGACGCGACCGATGACTGGTGGGGCTGCAACACCGGACCCGGCACGGCCGGCTGCGACACAGTTGCCGGCGGCCCGCTGGTGTCGCCGCGACTGGTGCTGTCGGTGACGGCCTCGCCGGCCACCGTGGTCGGCCCGAACGCCACTTCGACCGTCACCGCCGCGCTCACCAGCGACAGCCTCGGCGGCGCGATCGGTGGGGCGAACCTGGGCGCCTTCGAGGCGCTGCCGGTCAGCTTCAGCGACCCGCCGGGCGATGCCACTGTCACCGACCCCAGCGAGCAGCTCGTCGCCGGCCAGGCCAG
>JBDSAN010000192.1:0-2916 GCA_039922115.1 Jatrophihabitantaceae bacterium | reverse complement strand
GGACCCATCACGATCAGGGCAACCGCGGCCAGCACCACAAACTCCATCGGCCCGATGTTGAACACCGGCTCAGCCTATGCCCTGACCAGGGTCGCGCGCAGCTTTGCGTTTGAGAGGAATCGCCTAGCCCCGAGGATGGTTCCTCGGAGGTGTTCAAGACGCCCGTTGATCGCCTCCGTCGGCCCCATTGCTGGTGCCGGATCGGTCGAAGTAGACCAGGACGTCTGCTGACGGCCTTTTCAGGCCTCCGCAGCCATGGAGGAGGTGCTCCTCCGATCCATTCCCAGCGCGATGGCAACGACGACGTATGTTCGTTCCACGGTGCGCGTCTCCTGGCGTCTGGACAGGAGGGCAGCCGAGCGTGAAATCCGGGCAGGCGACCTCGAAACCCACAGACTCGACTCTCCTTATCTGCCATCACCCAGCTGACCAGCCAGAGCCCGGTTTGCGGCCCAACGCGCACCGGGCAGGACCTGACCACTCTGATCGAGCTCGCAGATCGACCTAAGTGGACACCAGGCTGCACGCCACCGGCCCACGAATTTCCTGTTCGGTTGGGTTCAGGCAATGAGGCGGGTGGCGATGTGTTCAGCGACGCGGAGTGCGTTGGCGATGATGGTGAGGGTGGGGTTGACGGCGCCGATGGAGGGCATGAAGCTGCCGTCGATGACGTAGAGGTTGTCGAGGTCGTGCATCTTGCAGTGGACGTCGAGGGCTGAGGTGAGCGGGTCGGTGCCGAATCGGATGGTGCCGGCTTGGTGGGCGGTGGCCGAGACGTCCATTGCCTTGTGCAGGTAGAGGCTGCGTTCGAACGATTTCGATTGCAGCCCAAGGTCGTTGAGCATCGAATCGAAGACGTGCCGCAGCCGTTTCAGGCCGCCGCTGTTGTTGTCCGGTTGCACCGCAAGCTTCACCGATCCGTCGGCGCGTAGCGTGACCCTGCTATCGGCCATGGGCAGATCCTCGCTGGCGAGCCAGAAGTCCAGCGAGTGTTCCGCGACCAGCCCATAGCCCAGGTTCGGCCCCCAACCGAGAGCCTTCGGAGCCTGCCCTTTGACCTGCCAGTCATCGGACTTGCCGAGCATCTGAATGTTGCCCATCGGGTAGTCCCAATGCTTGCTGGGACCGTAGAAGTCATTCAGCGAGAGGGTCTTCTGAAATACGGTGGGATTGGGATCCCTCGAGAAGGCCATCAGGGCCAGGTTGTTGTGCCGCATGTAGTGCCGCCCCACTACGTCGCTGGAATTGCCCAGTCCCCTCGGGTGGACGTCGTTGGCGGACTTCAGCAGCAGCACGGAGGACAGGATCGACCCGGCCGATAGCACAACTACGTCCGCGGCGAAGGTGCTGGTACTGCCATCGGCCATCGTGGTCACCACACCGGTCACGAGCCGGCCGGTGGTGTCGGTTAGCAACTGTCGCACGGTGGCCCTGGTCATCAAGGTCAGGTTGGGATGTGCGTCCAGCGCCGGGCGGATCACGGCCCATTCGGCGTCGGCTTTGGCCCCGACCAGACAGGGGAAACCGTCGACGCGGTCACAGCGGATGCAGCGGGACTCCGGGGTCGGGTTGCCGTGCGCGTCCTGGGTGAGGTCGACCCCGATCGGTAGGTGAAACGGATGAAGCCCCAGCTTTTCCAGTCCGTCCGACAACTGCTGGATGCGTGGAGCGTGCGCCACCGGTGGATACCGGTAGTCCTGGCTGGAGAGCCCGGCAAACGGATCCTCACCGTGGCGGCCATGCACCCAGTACAGGTGCTCGGCCTGCACGTAGAAGGGCTCGAGATCGTCATAGCTGATCGGCCATGCCGGGGCGATGCCAGAAGGATGCTGGACGGCGTCGAAGTCCTGCGGGGCGAGCCGGAACAATGCGGCACCGTAGACCTTGGAATTTCCGCCGACGAAATAATGCAGTTCGGGGTGGAAGGTGTTGTCCTCGATGTCGTAGAACGTCTCGTCAGCCAGATACTTTCCGTCAGCGAAAACCACTTTGGAGTCCCAGTTTCCGCGCTCGCGGGGCAGGTAGTCCCCGCGCTCGAGCAACAGGACTCGTTTGCCGGTCTCGGCGAGCTTGGCCGCGGTAGTCCCCCCGCCGGGGCCACTGCCGATCACGATGACGTCGTAACGCTCAGAGGCGCCAGGCGCCGGTGCGCTGGTCACAGGCCCACGCTGCCCTGCATGATTCCGCCGTCGATGACGACGGTGGTCGCCGTCATGTAGCCAGCCTTGCCCGAAGCCAGGAACACCACGACGTCAGCGATATCTGAGGATTCAGCCATTCGCCCGAGCGGGATCGCCGCGTCGAGGGCCTTCATTTTGGCTGGGTCTGCTTCGGTGGAGGCGTTGATCGGGGTGGCGACCGCGCCAGGCGCGATGTTGACTACGCGGATGTGATGGGCGCCGAGTTCTACGCCGGCGGTGCGGGTCAGCATCCGGATGCCGCCCTTGGACACGCAGTAGGCAATGTTTCCTGGCATCGGCCAGTCCTCGTGCACCGAGGAGATGTTGAGAATCAACCCGCCACCGCCTTGGGAGATGAACTGTTTCGCCGCGGCCTGGGTGCCGAAGAACGCGCTCTTCATGTTGACGGCCATCACCTTGTCGAAGGCGGCCTCGGACGTGTCCAGCAGCGAGGTCCGAGTTTCGATGCCGGCGTTGTTGATCAACACGTCCAACCGGCCGTAGGTATCGACAGCGGTCTGGACCATCGCATGCAGGTCCGCAGCCTGGGACACATCGGCCCGTACCCCGACGGCGTGACCGCCGGCGGCTTCGACCTTCGCGATCAGCGCGGTGGTCTCCTCCGGGTGGGCTACATAGTCGATGACCACGTTCGCACCCTCGGCCGCGGCGGCGAGCACGATCGCTTCCCCGATGCCGCTGTTCCCACCTGTGACCACAACCGACTTACCTTGCA
>JBDSAN010000191.1:0-4271 GCA_039922115.1 Jatrophihabitantaceae bacterium | reverse complement strand
CTGGCACTCGCCGACGCGGCCGTCATGATCGGCGGCCCAGTGACGCAGGCCCGGCGCTGGTCAAGATGATCGTCGCTCCCGGCGACGAGCGAGGTGCGGTGCTGCGTCGAGGGTGCAGAGGCCGTAGCGCCCACCAGGTTCTCCACCGGCTTCGCACGCGTTCCGCGCGGTCGCACAATTGCATTCGGCCGCTGGGTAGGGCTCAACGAGAGCCTAAGCCAACGGAGGCTACCCGCAAGCCCTGCTGGCTAACGGGACCCTAGGTGTTTCGCGCGGTGTCACCGGCGTCGGCAGTGCTTGCCCGACGAGGTCAGGTGGGTAGCCCACCCCGCCGTGTCCCTCGGGGCTGCGTTGTTGTTCGTGGATGAGGGCGCGGTGGACCCGCCGGTCATGCCGCTTGCCGGTCGAGAACCGGGCATGGCCGGCTTGCACGTGCTGCGCCGGCAACGATTCGACGGGCAACCCCGCATCGAGCTACGGGCCGGGCGTTGCGCCCGTGCCGCGACGTCTACGCTCGCGCCTGATGAACGACGAGCACGCGCAGCCCGGATCGGCGCCGTTCCCAAACCGTCCGGCCCTGCCTGCGGAGTACTGGGTCGAGCCGACCCGCTGGCACCGGTACCCGTTCGTGCCCTACCGGCCGCCGCTGATCGAGGCCGTGGAAGGCGAGCGCCGCGGCGAGGCGTTCTGCGATTTCCTTGAGACCAGGCGCAGCGTGCGCTATTTCAGCGACGCTGCTGTCCCTCAAGCGATGATCGAGGTCGCGGTGCACGCCGCGAACACTGCACCCTCCGGCGCGCACCTGCAGCCGTGGACCTTCGTCGCGACCAGTGACCCGACGACCAAACACGCGATCCGGCAGGCAGCCGAGCGTGAGGAACGCGCCTTCTACCACGAGCGGGAGGTGTCGGCCTGGCGCGAGGCACTGGAACGGCTAGAGACCGATGAGGACAAGAGCTACCTCGACGTGGTGCCCTGGATCGTCGTCGCCTTCGCGCAGAAACACACCCCGCTGCCCGATGGAACGCTGCGCAAGAACTACTACGTCAACGAGAGCGTCGGCATCGCTTGCGGGCTGTTCATCGCCGCCCTGCACGCCATGGGCCTTTCCACCCTGACCCACACCCCGAACCCGATGACCTTCCTCAACGAACTCCTGCACCGGCCCTCGCACGAGCGCGCCTACATCCTGTTCCCGATCGGCTATCCGGCCCGCGACGCCGAGGTGCCCGACCTGAACCGCAAGACAGTCAGCGAGACCCTCATCATCTACCCGGCGGCGCCGACAGCCGACCCGGAAAGGCCCTGACCGACGCGGGTGGCGATCACGTTCACCGCACTGTAAGGGCCCGTCCCGGTCGCTGCGCCGACACTGGGGTCAGGTGGTGGAAGCGACGGAGGGATGCCATGAGCGCGGTGGTCGCTGCAGCCGGTCATGTCGGCGGGCGATGGGCCCCGGCGCGTCGCCTGCGGGTGTGGGCAGGTCGAGTTCGCGAGCTGCGGGCCCGACGTCCGCCGCTGGCCGGCGGTGAGCGGGTGTGCTGGCGCGGACGCAGCGGCACTGGGCAGCTTCTTGTCGCCTCACCACGGGCGCTCTACCTCCGCGAGGCAGGATCTCAGGCAGCGGCATGGTCACGGCTGGGGTGGGAGCAGGTGGCCGACGTAGGATGGTCCGGCTTGACGGGGGTGCTGCAGCTATCGGTGTGGCCAGACACCGACGCGAGCCCGGTGCTGGTCTGCCTTACTCACCGGTCCCGGCTACCGGCGTTCGCATCCGAGCAGATGGCCGCAAGCCGCATCCTGGTCCAACGCGTCACAGCACCTGGTGGCCGCGGCGCCACCATAGCCGCCCGCCGCCCGCCGCCCGCCGCCCGCCGGGTACCGAGGAGGTGAGCTGGCTGATCCAGCTCGACCCGTCCCGCCACCCCGATGACCCTGACGATCAGGCCCTCCGGGCAGCAGTCACCGAGACATTGCCGGCACTACGCGTCCACTGCGGGTTCTGACGTGGCCGCCCCCGGATCGGTATATACACGTCGTTGCGCAATCATTGTCGCTAACGACTGATCGAGGACGGTTATTTGCACCCTGAGCCTTCGTGTATCAATACCTCCGCTGCGCTACCGCCGTCGGCCCAGCTCTCTGAGCCGTCGATGCCGATTGCCACTCCTCGGTAGGACCTTGCGGCTGGGGACAGCAGCATCACCAACACGCCGTGCCGGGCGCCGACGGGCGTCTCGGCGGGTTTCTTGCACTGCGGGCTTGCAACCGCTGCGGGCTTGGGTGTGATGGGGTGGGTTTGTGGTTACGGCGGTCTTTTGCGGGCACTGCATCGCGTCGTATGTCACGGTCGAGGTGGCAGGTGTTCGCGGCCGGAACGCGGCGTGGAGGTATCGCCATCCGTCTCCGCCAGCTCGGCCGATCACGGATCACCTCGCCTTGTGAGGTGCGGTCGCGGTGTCGGATGTGGAGACGCGCGAGGCACGTGAGGGTGCTGGGGTGGCTACGCGGTGTGGAGCTCGCTACTCGCCCGGTGCACCCGGCGGCGGCCGTGGCGTTGCGCCGGCGGTGGGCCGAGCTGCCCGAGCATGTCCGCACCCGGGCCCAGACGCTGGGTCAGCATGCCGTCGGCTGCGAGGGCACGCATGGCGTATTCCCGCGCTGCGATCTCGCGTGCTCGCCGTGCTATCACTCCCGTGACGCCAACCGGGTGCGTACCGACGGCGCGCACACCGTGGCCCAGGTCGAGGCGCAGCTGCGCACGCTGCGGCGGCTGCGCGGGCCGCGCGCGCACGCCCAGTTGATCGGCGGTGAGGTCAGCCTGCTGCCGCCGGATGATCATTACGCGGCGTTGCAGGCGATGCGGGCACATGGCCGCGAGCCGATGAGCATGTCGCACGGCGATTTCGACTATGACTACCTGCGGGCGGTGGCCGTCGACGCGCAGGGCCGCCCTCGGCTGGCTCGTGTTTCGTTCGCCGGGCACTTCGACATGGGCATGTTCGGCCGCCGCGGGATCGAGCGCCCGCTGGACGAGGCGTCGCTGAACCCGTACCGTCGCCGCTTCGTCGAGATGTTCACCCGGCTGCGGCGCGAGCACGGGGTGCGGCACTTCCTGGCCCACACGATGACGGTGACCCCACGCAACCTGGACCAGGTCGCCGCAGTGATCGCCGAGTGCCGCGACTACGGCTTCGGCATGTTCTCCTTCCAGCCCGCCGCCTTCGTCGGCGACGAACGGCGCTGGCACGAGGACTACGCCGAGGTCACCGGCAATGCCGTGTGGGCGCAGATCGAACGCGGCGCGGGTGCCCGGCTGCCGTTCCGGGCCCTGCAGACCGGCGACGAACGCTGCAACCGCACCACCCATGGTTTCTTCGTCGGCGACCTGTACGTGCCGATCCTGGACGACGAGTGCCCGGCCGACCTGCGGGTGCGCGACGTCTTCTTCCGCCACCTCGGCGGCGTCGACTTCGCCGGTACCCCGGTACCGGTGCTGGTGGCCAAGCTCACCCGCCTCGTCGCCCGCCATCCGGTCGTCGCCTTGGTCTTCGGGCGCTGGCTGCTGCGCACCGCGCGCCGGGCCGGCCCGTTGCGGCTGCTGCATCATCGGCGGATCCCCCTGCGGGACGGGCGAGTCGGGCGGCTCGGTGGGTCTGGGACGCGACCCTGACGGTTCCCAATCGGGAAACTACCCTTGGGGTACTCCACGCCGGCGGAAGGCTGTGAAGCCGACTGCGACGAGGGTCACGGCGACGCCGGCCATCACAGTGAGCGCGCTGGTCTGGATTCCGCCTGCCGGTGGGTTGCCAACGTGCGTGGTCGGCGAGAGGTCGAGCACCCACTGGGGCAGCTTCAGACCGGGCCCGAGGAACGCGATGAACGTGATCATGGCGAAGCCGGCCCAGGCGAGGCTGAACCACCGGGGACGCAGACCGTAGAGCGCCAGGGCCAACCCCGCGAGCATCAGCTCGGCGGGCAGGTACGCCAGCCCCGACCCGAGGATCGGACCCAGCTCGGCCGTGTCGCCGACGGATAGGGCGGTGGTGAGGCCCAGCACGATCAGCGAGCCGACCACGACCACGACCAGACCGCCAAGGACCACCAGCGCGTGCGCGGCCAGCCACCGGGTCCGCGACAAGGTGCCGGAGAGTCGCGTCTCGAGTCGGCCCTCGGCCTCCTCGGCCCGCAGCGTGCTGATCGCCTGGACGACGTACCCGGCCGCAATCACGGCCAGGTAGAGCTGGACCGCCGCGACGAATCCGTCCCTG
>JBDSAN010000190.1:0-5473 GCA_039922115.1 Jatrophihabitantaceae bacterium | reverse complement strand
CGGCCGATCCAGGCGATGATCGCGGTGCGAATGCAGTCGCACGCGCGCAGCCACCTGGCCGAGTTCGCCGCCACCGTGTCGGCGTTGCCAGAGGTGCTCAACGTGTTTTTCCTGGCCGGCGCTGACGACTTTCTGGTTCACGTGGCCGCGCGCAGCACCGAGAACCTGCGCAACTTCGTGGTGGTGAACCTGAGCGGCAACCCGGACGTGGCGCTCACCGAGACCAACCTGATCTTCGAGCACATCCGGGCCAGCCCCGGCTACTGAGCTGGCGCGGTGGCGTATTCCGACGATGGGTTGGCGGCGAAGGGAGTCCGTCGCCGCGAGTGGGCAGCTACGCGACGAATGGTCGATTTTACCTGGCCATTCGTGCTCGAACTGCCCACTCGTCAGACGGGACCCGGCCGAACTGCCCATTCGTCGCAGCGGGCGCAGCCTCAGATCCGGTTGGCGCCTTCGGTCAGTACCGCGCGCAGGATCTGCTCCATCTCGTCGAACTCGGCCTGACCGCAGATCAGCGGTGGGGCCAGCTGCACCACCGGGTCACCCCGGTCATCGGCACGGCAGTACAGGCCGGCCTCGAACAGCGCCTTGGACAGGAACCCGCGCAGCAACCGCTCGGATTCGTCGTCGTTGAAGGTCTCCTTGGTTGCCTTGTCCTTCACCAGCTCGATGCCGTAGAAGTAGCCGTCACCACGGACATCGCCCACGATTGGAAGGTCATTCAGCTTTTCCAACGTCGTCTGGAACGCGTTCTCGTTGTCCAGTACCCGCTGGTTGAGCCCTTCCCGCTCGAAGATATCCAGGTTGGCCATCGCGACGGCGGCTGACACCGGGTGGCCGCCGAAGGTGTAACCGTGCGGGAAGTAGTCGGTGCCGTGCAAGAACGGCTCGGCCAGCCGGTCAGAGATGATGCAGGCACCGATGGGGGAGTAGCCCGAGGTCATGCCCTTGGCGCAGGTGATCATGTCCGGCTGGTAGCCGAACTTGTCACTGCCGAACATCGGGCCGAGCCGGCCGAAGGCGCAGATGGTTTCATCCGATACCAGCAGCACATCATAGGTGTCACAGATCTCGCGCACCCGCTGGAAGTAGCCGGGCGGTGGCGGGAAGCAACCACCGGAGTTCTGCACCGGCTCCAGGAATACCGCGGCCACCGACTCCGGGCCCTCCATGATGATCGCGGCCTCGATCTGGTTGGCCGCCCACAGCCCGAAGTCCTTCAGGTTGTCGCCATGCTCGGGCGCCCGGTAGAAGTTGGTGTTGGGAACCTTGTGCGCACCGGGCACCAGCGGCTCGAACATTGTCTTCGCGCCAGGGATGCCGGTGATCGACAGCGCCCCCTGCGGGGTGCCGTGGTAGGCGACGTAACGCGAGATCACCTTGTGCTTCTCGGGCTTTCCGGTCAGCTTGAAGTACTGCTTGGCCAGCTTCCAGGCGGTCTCGACCGCCTCGCCGCCACCGGTGGTGAAAAAGACCCGGTTCAGGTCACCGGGCGCGGCGTGCGCCAGCCGCTCGGCCAGCTCGATCGCGGTCGGATGCGCGTAGGACCAGATCGGGAAGTAGGCCAGTTCGGAGGCCTGCATCGCGGCGGCGTCGGCGAGTTCGCGCCGGCCATGGCCGACCTGCACGGTGAACAGCCCGGCCAGGCCGTCCAGGTAGCGCCGGCCGTGTATGTCATAGACATAGGCGCCCTCACCCCGCACGATGATCGGGACGTCGGCCTTCTCATAAGACGACAGCCTGGTGAAGTGCATCCACAGGTGGTCGCGGGCGGCGTTGGACAGGTAGGCCGGGTCGTAGCCGATCGGTTCCGGCACGGATGAGTCAGTGGTCATGCGATACCCCAGTTGTAGGTCTGCTTGGTGAGTTTCAGGTACATGAACGTTTCGGTACGGCGTACTCCGGGCAGCTTGCGAATGCGCTCGTTGATCAACTCCAGCAAGTGATCGTCATCCACCACGACTGCCTCGGCCAGGACGTCGAACGAGCCAGCGGTCAACACCACATAGACCAGCTCCGGAATCTGGCCCAGCGCGGTCGCGGCGTCCTCGATGTCGCCGTCGATATTGATGCCGATCATCAACTGCCGGGCGAAGCCGATCTGGGCCGGATCGGTCACCGCGACGATCTGCACCACACCGGACTCGACCAGCTTCTGCACCCGTTGCCGGACCGCTGCCTCGGACAGGCCGACTGCCTTTCCGATGCTCGCGTAGGCGCGCCGGCCGTCCTGCTGGAGCTGGGCGATGATCGCCTTCGAGGTGTCGTCCAGCTGCACTCGACTGGAGCGACGTCGTGATGCAGCCATGCACGGATAATGCCCGAAAATAGCCGGACCGGCAAGTGAATCCGAAGCTAGAGCACCGTTTAGGTGCTGATTCAGCGGTTCGACGGCTCGAATCCGTCGACGCGGAGCATGTTGTCGCGCTAGCCTGAGGTTCCCGCGCCGCGCACTCGGCCCGGGCCGCCCCACCCGCGTAATTACCGGAGGAAAGATGGCGCGCTACGGCGCTCAGTTCGGCCCGGATATCACCTTTCTCGGTGTCGAGCGTTGCGATTGGTCCGATCCCGCCAGCTATCCCGGCGCGGACGTGGTGATCCTCGGCGCCCCGTTCGACGGCGGCACCTCGCACCGTTCCGGCACCAGGTTCGGGCCGCAATACATCCGCCAGACCTGCTATCTGCCCCATGACGGCAGCCGACCGTCGTTGGCGATGCGGGTGGACGGCCTGCGTGACCTGCGGGTCTTCGACGCCGGCGATGTCGAGATGTTTTCCGGCGATGCCGCTCGATCGGTCGCCGACCTGCAGGCCGCGGTACACGCGGTGACCGCGGCCGGCGCAATTCCGCTGGTGCTCGGCGGCGACCACACCATCGCCTGGCCGGACGCGGCCGGCGTGGCCCAGCACCTCGGCCAGGGCCGGATCTCGATGATCCACTTCGATGCGCACGCCGATACCGGAAACATCGAGTTCGGCTCGCTGATCGGGCACGGCCAACCGATGCGCCGGCTGATCGAATCCGGCGCGCTGCGCGGTGACCGGTTCCTGCAGATCGGCCTGCGCGGCTACTGGCCGGAGCCAGAAACCCTGGGCTGGATGGCTGAGCAGGGCATGCGCTCGTATGAGATGACAGAGATCACCGCGCGCGGACTGACCGAATGCCTCACCGAATCCTTCGAGATCGCGATGGACGACTGCGACGGGGTGTTCCTCTCCGTCGACATCGATGTCTGCGACCCGGGGCACGCGCCAGGCACCGGCACGCCGGAACCGGGCGGCTTGACCTCACGACAATTGCTCGATTCGGTAAGGCGAATCTGCTACGAGTTGCCGGTGGTCGGGATGGACCTGGTGGAGGTGTCGCCGCCGTATGACCATGCCGAGATCACCTCGTTCCTGGCCAACCGGGTGGTGCTGGAGGCGCTGTCAGCAATCGCTCGCCGCCGCCAGGACGCTGCCGACGGCAGCACCTGGGACCCTCGCCAGCCGTTGCTCGATGGTCGCTGACCGCTGTCCCGACCAAGCCGTTCATAGTAGTTTCACTATATTAAACAAGGAGATTCGATGAAGCTACTGATCCTGGGTGCTGGCGGGGTCGGCTCGGCTGCCGCCATGATCGCGGCGCGCCGGCCGTTTCTGGAAGCGGTCGTGCTGGCCGACTACGACCTCGGCCGGGCTGAGCGGGCCGCGCAGGCAACCGGCGATGCCCGGTTCTCGGCGGCGCAGGTCGATGCCGCTGACCAGGCAGCCGTCCTGGCGTTGCTGCAGCGGACCGGGGCGGACGCGGTGCTGGGGGCGACCGACCCGCGCTTCACCATGCCGATCTTCGATGCGGCCCTAGCTGCCGGTGTGCATTACCTCGACATGGCGATGTCGCTGTCCAAGCCGCATCCGGACGATCCGTTCAACCAGACCGGGCTGAAACTCGGCGACGAGCAGTTCGCCAAGGACGAGCAGTGGCAGGCGGCCGGCAAGCTGGCGCTGGTGGGCATCGGGGTCGAGCCTGGCCTGGCCGACGTGTTCGCCCGCTACGCCAGCGATCACCTGTTCTCCGAGGTCGAGGAGTTCGGGGTGCGTGACGGTGCCAACCTCGAGGTGGTCAACGAGCACGGCGAGCCGATTTTCGCACCGACCTTCTCGATCTGGACCACCATCGAGGAGTGCCTCAACCCGCCGGTGATCTATGAGGCCGACCGCGGCTGGTACACCACCGCGCCGTTCAGCGAGCCGGAGATCTTCGACTTTCCCGAAGGGATCGGGCCGGTCGAATGCGTCAACGTGGAGCATGAGGAAGTGCTGCTGATCCCGCGCTGGCTGAAGGCAAAACGGGTCACCTTCAAGTACGGACTGGGTGCGGAGTTCATCGGGGTGCTGCAGACCCTGCACACCCTGGGCCTGGATTCGGTCGAACCGCTGCAGGTCGGATCGGTTCGGGTCAGCCCGCGTGACGTGGTCGCGGCAGCGCTGCCCAACCCGGCCGAGCTCGGCGATCGGATGCGTGGCAAGACCTGCGCCGGGCTGTGGGTACGCGGCCTCGGCAAGGACGGCCAGCCGCGATCGAGCTACCTCTATCACGTGGTCGACAACGAATGGTCGATGGCCGAATACCGCTCGCAGGCAGTTGTCTGGCAGACCGCGGTGAACCCGATCGTGGCGCTGGAACTGATCGACAGCGGCAGCTGGTCCGGCGCGGGCGTGCTCGGGCCAGAGGCCTTCGACGCGGTGCCGTTCCTCGAACTGCTGGCCGGCGACTACCAATCACCGTGGGGCATCAAAGAACTCTGAGCTAGCCGTCCGGTTCGGCTAGCCTGCCGGGATGACTGAGGACACCGCGCTGCTACCGATGCTCCTGACCGGCTTGGACGACGCCTGGAACCGGTTGCACGGCAGGCTGGCCGGGCTCAGCCAGGCCGAGTACCGGTGGTCGCCGGTGGCCGGCTGCTGGGACGTACGCGAGGGACCGGACGGGTGGACGGTCGAGGGTGCACGGGAGGACCCAGAACCGGCCCCAGTCACCACGATCGCCTGGCGGATGTGGCACCTGGCCGCAGATTGCCTGTCGAACTACGTCTCACCTGAGCTCGGTGACTGGCCGCTGCAAGTAACCGGCTCGCAGTGGCATGGCGACGTTGACACCGCCCAAGCAGAACTGGCCACCGCCTATCGGACGTTCCGCGCCAGGCTGGACGGCCTTGGCGAGGACGGTCTGCGGGCGAAACTCGGGCCGGATTGGGGGTCCTACGCGGAGCAGAACTGGGCCGATCTCGCCGTGCACGCGCTGGACGAGTTGGCTCACCACGGCGGTGAGATCGGGCTGTTGCGCGACCTCTACTTGCGACTGGGCTGCCCGCAAGGCTAGCTAGCTCCGCTACGCCATTGGTGCTTGCGCCGCTGGCGGTCCCAGATCAGGCCGCCGGCCAGCGCGACCATGGTCAGCAGGATCGCGACCGAACCGGCACCGTTGTAGT
>JBDSAN010000189.1:0-8087 GCA_039922115.1 Jatrophihabitantaceae bacterium | reverse complement strand
CCGAGCGCTGGTCGATCCACCGCTCGCCGCCGGCCTTCGACCAGCTGGAGTCCAAGACCGAGCCGATGTGGACCGGCATCAAGGTCATCGACCTGCTCACCCCGTACGTCACCGGTGGCAAGATCGGCCTGTTCGGTGGTGCCGGCGTCGGCAAGACGGTGCTCATCCAGGAGATGATCTACCGGGTTGCTGAGAACTTCGGTGGCGTGTCGGTGTTCGCCGGAGTCGGCGAGCGCACCCGTGAGGGCAACGACCTGATCACCGAGATGACCGAGTCGGGCGTGCTGTCCAAGACCGCGCTGGTCTTCGGCCAGATGGACGAGCCGCCGGGCACCCGGCTGCGGGTGGCGCTGTCGGCGCTGACCATGGCCGAGTACTTCCGGGACGTGCAGAAGCAGGACGTGCTGCTGTTCATCGACAACATCTTCCGGTTCACCCAGGCCGGCTCGGAGGTGTCCACCCTGCTCGGCCGGATGCCGTCCGCAGTGGGTTACCAGCCCACCCTGGCTGACGAGATGGGCCAGTTGCAGGAGCGGATCACCTCGACCCGTGGCCACTCGATCACCTCGATGCAGGCGATCTACGTGCCCGCCGATGACATCACCGACCCGGCGCCGCACACCACCTTCGCCCACCTGGATGCGACCACGGTGCTGTCCCGTCCGATCTCGGAAAAGGGCATCTACCCGGCGGTGGACCCGCTGGACTCGACCTCGCGAATCCTGGATGCGCAGTACATCGGCCAGGAGCACTACGACGTCGCCCAGCGCACCAAGCAGATCCTGCAGCGCTACAAGGAATTGCAGGACATCATCGCCATCCTCGGTATCGACGAACTGTCCGAGGAGGACAAGGTCATCGTCGGCCGGGCCCGCCGGATCGAGCGGTTCCTGTCCCAGAACACCTTCGTGGCCGAGCAGTTCACCGGTATCCCTGGCTCGTTCGTGCCGGTGGAGGAGACCATCGACGCGTTCAAGCGGCTGTGCGCCGGTGACTTCGATGACTACCCCGAGCAGGCGTTCTTCATGTGCGGTGGCATCGAGGACCTCGAGCGCAAGGCGTCCGAGCTCCGGAACTCTTGAGTTCATTAGGGATTCGGGCTTAATGCGAGCGAGGAGCGCAGCGAATGGCTGAAATGCAGGTCGAGCTGGTCTCGGTCGAGCGTCCGATCTGGTCTGGTCTGGCCAATGCGGTCTATGCCCGGACGACTGAGGGCGAGATCGGCATCCTGCCGCACCACGCTCCGCTACTCGGCGCGCTGGAGCCGGGCTGGCTGGTGCGGATCCAGCAGACCGACGGCGTCGAGCAGCGGGTTGCGGTGCACGGCGGCTTCCTGTCGGTACGCAAGGACGGCGTCTCGATCCTGGCCGAACTGGCCGAGTCCGCCGACGAGATCGATGTCGCGCGGGCTCGCGACGCGCTGGCCAAGGCCGGTGACCAGAAGGACGACGAGTCGGTCGCGGCCCGCAACCGGGCGCTGGCCCGACTGCGTGCGGCGGGGGAGCAGGTCTAGCCAAGGCAATCGGTTCGCCGCTGGCGGACCGCTACGGTGACGGAGGCACGCGGTGACCAGGCTGGTCGAGAACGTCGGCCTGCTGGTGGCGTGCCTCGTCTTCGTCGGGGGGCTAGCGGCGTGGCTGCTGGTGCTCGTGCACCAGCGCCGGATGGTCTCCTCGGCCGGTGGGCTGCCGGTCGCGCTCAAGCGCGGTGAGCAGCGCTGGGCCAACGGTGTCGGCCGCTACGCCGGTGACGAGTTCATCTGGTACCGGACGCTGTCGCTGTCGCCGACCGCCGCGCTGCGGATACCACGCACCGAGCTCAGCGTGGTCTCCACCAGGGTGTGGAATCCCAGCCGGGACATGGCGCTGCGGCCGAACCTGATGATCGTGGAATGCCGGCTGGGTGGCGCTGATTTGAGTTTGGGCTTTCCGGATAACGGTCTTACCGGATTCCTGTCCTGGCTGGAAGCGTCCGCGCCGCGCTTCTAGGACCGGACTGGCCGCTAGCGTGCCGGCCGGTCGCCGGCTTGCGGGCCGCCCGGCTGCCAGAGCACATCGCCGCCCGGGTTGGCGTACCTGGCCAGGATGAACAGCAGGTCCGACAGCCGGTTCAGGTAGGTGGCCGCCAGCTGGTTGGTGTGCTCGCCATCAGCCTCGATCAATGCCCAGGCGCTGCGCTCGGCCCGCCGCGCGGTCGTGCGCGCAACGTGCAGCAGCGCCGCACCTGCGGTGCCGCCGGGCAGGATGAAGCTGGTCAGCTTGCCCAGCTGATCGTTGTACTCATCGCACCAGCCTTCCAACCGGCTCAGGTAGGCCTCGGTGATCCGCAGCGGCGGGAATTCCGGGTCCGGCCGGACCGGCGTGCACAGGTCAGCACCCACGTCGAACAGGTCGTTCTGCAGCTGCCGCAGCACCTCGGCGACCGGCTCGGCGAGTTGGCCCAGCGCCAGCGCGACTCCGATCGCGGCGTTCGTCTCGTCCGAATCGGCGTAGGCCGCTACCCGTGGATCGGTCTTGGCAACCCTGCTCAGGTCGCCGAGCGCGGTCGTACCGGTGTCACCGGTCTTGGTGTAGATGCGGGTCAGGTGAACGGCCATACCGCTCAATCTAGCCGGACCGGCCGGCCAGGTGGGACGGGTGGCTGGCAGCTTCAGCGCTTCAGCAGCTCGCGGGCCCGGTCGATGTCGCGGTTGAACACCAGCACGTCATAGCGATCCCGATCCAACCTGGAGACCGAGCAGCGAATGCCTTGCCGTGAAAGCAGGTTCTTCACCTGCAGCGCCTCGCCGCGCGGCCCGGCCGACAGCACCGGGCTCAGCAGGCCGAGGTCGGCTTCAGGGCCTGATTCGGGACGGCCGGTGCGCGGCCGGGACGGCTTGAACACCCAGCGCATCACGAGCATCAGGAACGCGATGAGTAGGGCTGCCCACAGCAGCATGTTGATGTCGAAGCCCACCGCGCACCTCTTGCCAGGTCACTGTTGCGCTCTCCCGCGCCGATAGTCACGGCCGTCACCAGCTATCGTGCCCGAGAACCATCCCCAGCTGCCAGTTCGGATGCCGGCAGCGGCGAGTACAGGGAGACAACGAGCATGGCGCAGCGGGTAGCGGTGATCGGTGCGGGCCTGATGGGCTCGGGAATCGCGCAGGTATCGGCGGTCGCGGGACTGGACGTGGTGGTGCGTGATGTCACCGACAGCGCGCTGGCCAACGGCCTGGCCGCTATCGAGAAGTCGCTGAACCGGTTCGCCAGCAAGGGCAAGCTCAGCGACGACGAGGTCCAGGCCGCGCTCGGCCGGATCAGCACCAGCACCGAGCTCGATGCGGTTGCCGATGCCGACATCGTGATCGAGGCGGTGTTCGAAAGCCTCGAGGTCAAGCAGGAGCTGTTCGGCACCCTCGATCGGCTGTGCCGTCCCGAGGCGATCCTTGCCTCCAACACCTCAGCCATCCCGATCACCCAGATCGCGGCGTCCACCAGCCGACCTGAATCGGTGGTCGGCACCCATTTCTTCTCGCCGGTGCCGATGATGGCGTTGTGCGAGCTGGTGCGCGGGTACAAGACCTCCGATGAGACGCTGGCCGGTGCGCGCAGCTTTGCCGAGCAGGTCGGCAAGACCTGCATCGTGGTCAACCGGGACGTCGCCGGCTTCGTCACCACCCGGCTGATCGCCGCACTTGCCAACGAGGCCGTCCGGCTGCTGGAGACCGGGGTGGCTACCGCTGAGGACATCGATACCGCCTGCAAGCTTGGTTTCGGCCATGCGATGGGCCCGCTGGCCACCCTGGACCTGACCGGGGTCGACATCATGCGCAATGCGTCCAACAACATCTACAACGACACACGCGATGCCAAGTTCGCCCCGCCGGAGCTGCTGTCCCGGATGGTCATCGCCGGTGACCTGGGCCGCAAGACCGGGCGTGGCTTCTACCAGTACTGAGCCGCGCTGAGCTGATCGGCGCCGTCACACTGCCCGGCGGCCGGCTGCGAACTGAACCACACCGCACTGCACGGGCGGCCGGTTCGGTGTCAGACTCGCTGGATGGCGAGCAACGAACGCGACAGACCGTGGGTGATGCGGACCTACGCCGGTCATTCGAGCCCGGCCGAATCCAACGCGCTCTACCGGCGCAATCTGGCCAAGGGTCAGACCGGGCTGTCGGTGGCCTTCGACCTGCCGACCCAGACCGGCTACGACCCGGACGCCGAGTTGGCCCGTGGCGAGGTAGGCAAGGTCGGCGTCCCGATCGCGCACGTCGGCGACCTGCGGCAGCTGTTCGACGGCATCCCGCTGGAGCAGATGAATACCTCGATGACCATCAACGCCCCGGCGATGTGGCTGCTGGCGCTGTACCTGGTGGTGGCTGAGGAACATGCCGAGGCCGCCGGGCTGGATCCGGGCGAGGCGCGGCAACTGCTCACCGGCACGACCCAGAACGACATCGTCAAGGAGTACCTGTCCCGGGGCACTTTCATCTTTCCGCCGGAACCATCGCTGCGCCTGATCACCGACCTGATCGCCTACACCGTCACCGAAGTGCCGAAGTGGAATCCGATCAACATCTGCAGCTACCACCTGCAGGAAGCCGGTGCCACGCCGGTGCAAGAGGTGGCCTTCGCGCTGTGCACCGCGATCGCGGTGCTGGACTCGGTGCGCGACAGCGGTCAGGTGCCGGCCGAGAAGTTCGGCGAGGTGGTGCAGCGGATCTCGTTCTTCGTCAACGCCGGGGTCCGGTTCATCGAAGAGATGTGCAAGATGCGGGCCTTCAACAGGCTGTGGGACGAGATCACCGCGCAGCGGTACGGGATCGCTGATGCCAAGCAACGCCGATTGCGCTATGGCGTGCAGGTGAACTCGCTCGGCCTGACCGAGGCGCAACCGGAGAACAACGTCACCCGGATCCTGCTGGAGATGCTGGCGGTGACGCTGTCCAAGGATGCCCGGGCCCGGGCCGTCCAGTTGCCCGCCTGGAACGAGGCTCTCGGCCTGCCCCGGCCGTGGGACCAGCAGTGGTCCTTGCGGATGCAGCAGGTGCTGGCGTTCGAAACCGACCTGCTCGAATATGACGATATTTTCGATGGATCGCCGGTCATCGAGGCCAAGGTGAGCGAGATCGCCGACGGCGCGCGGGCCGAGATCGACAAGGTGCTCGGGCTCGGCGGGGTGATTGCCGCGGTGGAATCGGGCTATCTGAAATCCGCGCTGGTTTCTTCGCTGGCCCGGCGCCGGCGGCGGCTGGAGACCGGCGAGGACGTGGTGGTCGGGGTCAACAAGTTCACCGAGACCGAGCCCAACCCGCTGACCTCGCACATCGACGGCTCGATCCTGACCCTCGATCCGGGCGTCGAGGCGGCGGCCATCGCTGCGGTGACCGGCTGGCGGGCCCAGCGCGACGACGACGAGGTCAAGGCCAGCATCGCGCAATTGCAGGACGATGCTGGCAGCGAGCGCAACCTGATGCCGGCCTCGCTGCGCTGCGCGCGGGCCGGCGTGACCACCGGGGAGTGGTCCGGCGCGCTACGCGAGGTGTTCGGCGAATACCGCGCACCGACCGGGGTGTCCGGTGCTAGTGCTGGTTCCGAGGGCGCCGGTGACCAGTCGCTGGCGGCGGTTCGGGATCGGGTGCGGGCCACCGCTGGCGAGCTCGGTGGCCGGCTGCGGTTCCTGGTCGGCAAGCCCGGCCTGGACGGGCACTCCAACGGTGCCGAGCAGATCGCGGTCCGAGCCCGCGACGCCGGCTTCGAGGTGATCTATTCCGGAATCAGGCTCACCCCGGCCCAGATCGTGGCGGCCGCGGTAGCGGAGGACGTCCAGGTGGTCGGGCTGTCGGTGCTGTCCGGTTCACACCTGTCGGTGGTCCCGGACGTGCTGGACGGGATGCGCGCGGCCGGCCTGGACGACGTGCCGCTGGTGGTCGGCGGGATCGTCCCGGACGCCGACGCGGCCCGGTTGCGCGAACTCGGCGTGGCCAGGGTGTTCACGTCCAAGGATTTCCAGCTGAGCGCGGTGCTGGACGAGGTGGTATCCGCTATCCGAGAAGCGCACCAGCTCAGCTGAGCGTGAGCGCTGATTGCCCCGGTGTTGATGGGGAGATCAGCCCACCAGCTCAGCTGAGCGTGAGCGGATGATTGCCCCGGTGTTGATGGGGAGATCAGCGCACCAGCTCAGCTGAGCATGGTGGGCTGATCGGAATGCTCGGCGCGCGCGATCTTGAGCAGGCCGACCCGATCGGTGAGCACCTCGGTGGCCTCGCGGCTCAGCCCGTCATCGGTCACCAGCACCTGCGCGACCGACAGCGCGCCGAAGGAGGCCAGGCCGACCGCGCCCCACTTGGTCGAATCGGCGCACACGATCACCTGGGTGGCGCACTCGATCAGCGCCCGGTTCGTCTCGGCTTCGGCCAGGTTCGGGGTGGTGAAGCCAGCCGTCGGGTGCATCCCGTGCGCACCGAGGAACAGCTGGTCGACATGCAGGCTGCGCAGGCTCAGGTCGGCGACCGGGCCGACCAGTGCTGCGCTCGGCGTGCGGACGCCACCGGTCAGGATCAGCGTCTGGTCGGTCACGCCCGGCGTGCTGGCGATCAGGTCAGCCACCGTGGTGGAGTTGGTGACGATGGTGAGCCCGGGGATCTTGGCGACCAGCGAGGCCATGTTCCAGGTGGTGGTGCCGGCCGACAGCGCGATAGCTGAGCCCGGCCGGATCAGCCGCACCGCGGCCTGGGCGATCGCCGACTTCGATGACTGTTCCAGCTTGGCCTTGGCCTCGAAGCCCGGTTCGACCGAGGTGTCCAGCCGCAACACCGCGCCGCCGTGCACCTTGTGGATCAGCCCGCTGTCGGTGAGCTGCTGCAGGTCCCGCCGGATCGTCATGTCCGACACGCCAAGCCGGCTGGTCAAGTCCTGGACCCGGACCGCGCCGGCGCGCCGGACCTCTTCCAGAATCACCGATTGCCGCTGGCTGGCGAGCATGGGCGGACCTGCGCCTTCGGGTCGAAGAAATGTGGCCATTCTGTCAGACGGCCAGCGGTCGGGCCCGGTTCATGTCATCGCTGCGGGCGGTCATAGCGCGTCCAACCGGACGATCAGGCAGCTCTGCGGTAGCCGCCGCGGCGGTGGCAGGCCGATGGCGGCCAGCACCGCACCGGACAGCCGGATCCCCTCGCCGGCCCACGGCTGCGGATCCGGTTGCTCGCCATCAGCGGCCGGGACGAGCTGGCGGGCCAGGTAGCGCCGGTCCGGATCCAGGCCGGTCACCAGGAACGGCACCGGTTCGGCGACCGCCTCGTCCAGCTGGACGTAGGCCATGATCGCGGCCGACCGGTCCGGCGCCAGCACGCCGTGGATCAGGTACGGGGCCTCAGCGGCGTCCTCGCGGACCAGCCGGCCACCGTGCAGCAGCTCCCGGTGCTGCTTGTACAGCGCGATCCACTGGCCGAGCCTGGCCCGCTCGGTGGCGGTGGCCTGGGTGATGTCCCACTCCAGGCCCAGGTCGCCGAAGAACGCGGTGGCAGCCCTGAAGTCCAGGCTGAGCGACCGGCCGGTCTGGTGGTTGACCGGGGCGCTGACGTGCGCGCCGAGGTATTCCGGTGGCACCAGTTGGGCGGTCCAGCGCTGGATCAGCTGGCGCGACAGCGCATCGGTCATGTCCGAGGTCCACACCCGCTCGCAGCGCTCGAGCACCGCCAGGTCGACCCGGGCGCCACCGGAGGCGCAGCTTTCCCACTCGATAGCGGGATGCGCGCGACGCAGCCGATCGAGCAGCGCGTAGAAGCCGAGGGTCTGCTCGTGCACGCCGGCCGCACCGCCACGAGCAGCCGAGGCGCCATCGCCGAGCGGCCGGTTGTGATCCCATTTCACGTAGTCGATCGGGTAGTCGCTCAGCACCCGGTGCAGCTGCTGGAACAGGTAGTCACACACCTCCGGCCGGCCGAGGTCGAGTACCAGCTGGTTGCGCAACTCCAGCAGCGGCCGGTCCGGCACCGCCAGCACCCAGTCCGGATGGGCCCGGAACAGCTCGGAGTCGGCGTTGACCATCTCTGGCTCGAACCACAGCCCGAACTGCATGCCGAGTCCACGCACGTGCTCGAC
>JBDSAN010000188.1:0-3683 GCA_039922115.1 Jatrophihabitantaceae bacterium | reverse complement strand
TCCCGGTGCCGGTGCCGGACGTCCCGGTGGTGGCGGCGGCGGTCGTCCCGGTGGTGCGCCCGGTGGTGGCGGCGGCGGTGGGTACCGCGGCGGTCCCGGTGGTGCGCCCGGTGGTGGCGGCGGCGGTGGTTACCGCGGCGGTCCCGGTGGTGCGCCCGGTGGCGGCGGTGGCTTCGGCCCGCGTCCCGGCGGCGGTGGCCCCGGTGGCCGCGGTCGTGGTGCTGGTACCGCTGGCGCGTTCGGACGGCAGGGTGGCCGGCCCACCCGCGGCCGCAAGAGCAAGAAGCAGCGGCGTCAGGAATTCGACAACATGTCGGCACCGTCGATCGGTGGCGTGCAGGTTCCACGCGGCAGCGGCGAGGTGCTGCGGCTGCCCCGTGGCGCGTCGCTGTCGGACTTCGCGGACAAGATCAATGCCGAAGCGGCCTCGCTGGTCCAGGTCATGTTCCACCTGGGCGAGATGGTCACCGCTACCCAGTCGGTGAACGAGGAGACGCTGCAGCTGCTTGGTGCCGAGCTCAACTACAACGTCCAGGTGGTCAGTCCTGAGGACGAGGATCGCGAGCTGCTCGAGTCCTTCGACCTGACCTTCGGCGATGACGAGGGCGGCGACGAGGAACTCGTCGCGCGGCCGCCGGTGGTGACCGTGATGGGTCACGTCGATCACGGTAAGACCCGACTGCTGGACGCGATCCGCAAGTCCAACGTGATCGCCGACGAGGCCGGTGGCATCACCCAGCACATCGGTGCCTACCAGGTGCACGTCGACCACGACGGCACCGACCGGGCGATCACTTTCATCGACACCCCCGGTCACGAGGCGTTCACCGCCATGCGTGCCCGCGGTGCCTCGACCACCGACATCGTGGTGCTGGTGGTGGCCGCCGATGACGGCGTGATGCCGCAGACGATCGAGGCGCTCAACCACGCCCAGGCAGCTGACGTGCCGGTCGTGGTGGCGGTCAACAAGATCGACAAGGAGGGTGCCAACCCGGCCAAGGTCCGCCAGCAGCTCACCGAGTACGGGCTGGTGGCCGAGGAGTATGGCGGCGACACCCTGTTCGTCGATGTGTCGGCTCGGGCAAACGTCAACATCGACGGCCTGCTCGAAGGAATCCTGCTCACCGCTGACGCGGCGCTGGATCTGCGGGCCAACCCGAACCAGGACGCGCAGGGTATCGCCATCGAGGCGCACCTTGACCGTGGCCGTGGGCCGGTGGCGACCGTGCTGGTACAGCGCGGCACGCTGCGGGTCGGTGACTCGATCGTTGCCGGCGATGCGTTCGGTCGCGTCCGGGCGATGCTCGACGACGACGGCAAGCCGGTCGAGCTGGCCGGTCCGGGCACGCCGGTCATGGTGCTGGGGCTGACCTCGGTGCCGGGTGCCGGTGACTCCTTCATCGTGGTGGAGGAGGACCGGATCGCGCGCCAGATCGCCGATCGCCGGTCGGCCCGCGAGCGCAACGCGCAGCTGGCCTCCAGCCGCCGCCGGATCTCGTTGGACGACCTGGACAAGGCACTGGCCGCTGGTGAGGTTCAGCAGCTGAACCTGATCATCAAGGGTGACGTGTCCGGTTCGGTGGAAGCGCTCGAGGATTCGCTGCTCAAGATCGAGCTGAACGACGGCAATGACGAGGTGTCGTTGCGGGTCATCGGACGCGGCGTCGGCGCGATCACCGAGAACGACATCAACCTGGCAATCGCCTCTGATGCCGTGGTGATCGGCTTCAACGTCCGGCCGGAAGGCAAGGCACGAGAGGCCGCCGAGCGCGAGGGCGTGGACGTCCGGTACTACACGGTCATCTACCAGGCCATCGATGAGATCGAAGCCGCGCTCAAGGGCATGCTCAAGCCTGAGTTCGAAGAGGCTCAGCTGGGCACCGCCGAGGTGCGTGAGGTGTTCCGGGTACCCAAGATCGGCAACGTTGCCGGTTCGATCGTCCGGTCCGGCACCATCCGGCGTAACTCCAAGGCCCGGCTGGTCCGCGACGGGGTGGTCGTCAACGAGCACCTCGCGGTCGAGTCGCTACGTCGGTTCAAGGACGATGCCACCGAGGTCCGCGAGGGCTTCGAGTGCGGTATCGGACTCGGCTCCTTCAACGACATCAAGCTCGGCGACATCATCGAGACCTTCGAGATGCGGGAGAAGCCGCGCGGCTGATCCGAGCTACGGCGATGCTGTCCTGCCGAGCGCGGCCCCGAGGTGGTCGCGTTCGGCAGGACAGTTCGATGTCCTGCCAATGTTTGAATGGGAGCTGTCATGCCAGATTCACCACGTTCCCGGCGCCTGGCCGGCCGGATCAAGCAGATCGTGGCGACCTATATCGAAAGCCAGATCAAGGACCCGAAGCTCGGCATGGTTACCGTGACCGACGTCCGGATGACCGGTGACCTGCACGATGCCACCGTGTTCTACACGGTGTTCGGCACCGATCTGGAGCGGCAGGAATCGGCCGAGGCGCTGGAGGCGGCCCGCGGTCAGATCCGTTCCGAGGTTGGCAGGCAGACCGGGGTGAAGTTCACCCCGACCATCGCCTTCATCCTCGACGAGCTGCCGGAATCGGCCAAGCACATCGACGACCTGCTGGCGGTGGCCCGGCAGGCCGACGCCCAGGTCGAGCAGGCCCGGGCCGGTGCAGTGCCGGCCGGCGAAGCCGATCCGTACCGCAAGCCCCGCGTCATCGACGACGAGGAATAGCTTGTCCAACACGGGTCAATCGCGATCGGAGCAGGTCAGCTTTCGACGCGTGACCGGGCAGGATTGGCCGCTGATCTGGCCGATCTTCAGCGAGGTCGTGACCGCCGGTGACACCTACACCTACGACCCGGCGACCGACTTCGAGCAAGGACGCCGGCTGTGGTTGGGTAGCGGGGCCGGCGACTGCTGGCTGGCCACCGACGGTCCTGATGGTGCGGTACTGGGCAGCTACAAGGTCGGCCCGAACCGAGCTGGTCCCGGCGCCCACATCGGCACCGCCTCCTACCTGGTCGATGCGGCAATCCGCGGTCGCGGCATCGGCCGGGCGATGGTGCTGCACAGCCTTGACCAGGCCCGGCTCGCTGGTTTTCAGGGCCTCCAGTTCAACGCGGTGGCTGCCAGCAACGTGCATGCGGTGCGGCTCTATCGCCAGCTCGGTTTCACCGTGATCGGTGCGGTGCCGGGTGGTTTTCACCATCCGCAGCAAGGCTTTGTCGACCTGCTGATCATGTATCACCAGTTCTGACCGGTCGCGTCAGTCCTCGCCCGGCAGGCGAACCACCAGCGCGCCGAACTGCCCGGATGCCTGTACCGCAAGCCCATTCTCGGTCAGCCGGCTCACTTGTTCAGGCGGTGCGTCCGGGCCCAGCAGGTAGACGTGCGGCGAGATCGGGCCGGGTTTGCTGGCGTGTTCGCGTTCGGCCAGCGGGCCGATCAGCCGGATCGCGGCCAGCATCGCCGGGGTGTCGCTGATCCGGTGGACGATCAGCAGGTGCCGGTGCGGGACGGCGACCAGGTAGCCGGCTTCCGAACCCTCGATACCGAGTTGCTCACGCAGCAAGTTGGCCAGGACCAGCAGCCGGCTCGCGCCGTAGAAGTCCTCGGTCTGGAACAGGTGAACCCTGCTGGTGGCCAGCGCCGGGTCGGCACGCACCGTGATCAGCTCAGGCGCGGGCAGCTCAGCCAGGTTCCTGGTTGCCCGTCG
>JBDSAN010000187.1:0-5793 GCA_039922115.1 Jatrophihabitantaceae bacterium | reverse complement strand
CGACGAGAAGACCCGCTGCTACTTCTGCGAAACGCTGCCGAACCCGCGGCTGCGGGTGTTTCCGATCGAGGCGATCGCCGACCTGGCACACCGGGCCGGCCTGCCGCTGGTGCTCGACAACACCATGCTTCCCTATACCTGCCAGCCGATCCGGCACGGCGCTGACATCCTGGTCTACTCGGCCACCAAGTACATCGGCGGGCATGGCTCCACCCTCGGCGGGGTGATCCTCGACTCGGCCGAGTTCGACTGGACCGCGCACGCCGAGCGGCACCCGCTGATGACCGAGCCGGATGCCGCGCACGGCAACGTGATCTGGCCCGAGGCCGGCGCGAACCTGACCGACGCGCTGGGCCGCTCGCCCTACCTGCTCAAGGCCCGCGAGACGCTGCTGCGCGACCTCGGCCCGTGCCTGAGCCCGTTCAACGCCTTCCTGCTGCTGCAGGGCTTGGAGACGCTTCCGCTGCGAATGCGGGCACATTCCGAAGGTGCCGGCACGGTCGCGGCCTTCTTGCAGCAGCACCCGAAGATCGCCTCGGTGCGCCATCCGAGCTTGGCTCGCGGCGAGCAGGCTGAGCTGGTCAAGCGCTACCTAAACGGCAACGGCGGCCCGCTGATCCAGTTCGAACTGCACGGTGGCCGCGACAGCGGCTGCCGATTTATCGAGGCGCTGCGGCTGATCTCGCACGTCACCAACATCGGCGACGTGCGCTCGATGGCCACCCACCCAGCCTCGACCACACATGCTCAGTTGCCGCCTGATGCTCAGCTGGCAGCGGGGGTAACCCAGGGATCGATCCGGCTGTCGGTCGGTATCGAGCATCCGGATGACCTGCTCACCGATCTCGAACAAGCCCTGGCCGCCGGATGAGCGCGCCGGTAGTTGGGCTCGCCACCGTGACCGAGCGCCTGGACGGGGTGGCAGCCGGATGAGCGCGCCGGTAGTCGGGCTCGCCACCGTGACCGAGCGCCTGGACGGGGTAGCGAACGCCACCGTCCGGCAGGTGTACCTGGACGCGCTGAGCTCGGCCGGCTGCGTACCGGTGCTGCTGGCCGGCACGCCGGATGGGGCGTTACCGGCCCTGCAGCGGCTGGACGGCCTGGTGCTGGGCGGCCACCAGAGCATGGTCGAGCCGGCCCGGTACGGCGGCCCGGAAAGCGATGAGCTGCTCGACCCCGGCCGGGACGCGCTGGCGCTGGCGCTGATCGCACAGGCCCGCCGGCTGGCGCTGCCCACGCTGGGAATCTGCCGTGGTTTGCAGGAACTCAACGTCAGCTACGGCGGTAGCCTGCGTGACCTGTGCAGCACCGGCCAGGATCAGCTGCACCGCGAGCCTGCCGTGCCCGAGCGCGATGCCCAGTACCTGCCCAGCCACCCGATCCGGCTGCGCGAGGGTGGGCTGCTCAGCCAGCTGGTCGGCGCCCAGCGCACCGAGGTGAACTCGCTGCACACCCAGGCGATCGATCGGCTGGCCGCCGGCCTGACCATCGAGGCGCAGGCCCCGGACGGGGTGACCGAGGCCGTCGTCGATGAGCGGTTGCCGTTCGTGCTGGCGGTGCAGTGGCATCCGGAATGGTATGCCGTCAGCGATCCACTTTCTGCCGCTATCTTCGGCGCGTTCGCCAATGCTGCCGCCGACTACAGCAGCGCTCGGGCCGGTTCGACCGCACTTGCCGGTGCCAGCGCCTGATCGTGGCCGGACGGGGCGAGCTCGGCGCCGAGCTCGCCGATCACCTCGACCAGCTCGGCCAGATCTGCCGATTCGGTCGCGTAATTCAGGATGCAGGCGCGAAGCACCAGCCCCTCGCGCAGGTGCGTGCTGGTCAGAAACACCCGGCCATCGGTCTGCACCCGCGCTTCGATCTGCCGGTTCAGCTGGCTCAGCCACTCATCGCTGACCGGCTGATCGCCTGGCGGGATATATCGAAACGCGATCACTGACAGGGTGGTCGGCGCCACCCGCTGCAGGTAGGGCGTCGCGTCGACCAGCTCGGTCAGCTCAGCGGCCAGCTTGAGGTGCCGGTCGATCAGCTCCACCAGGCCGCGCCGGCCGAGCTGGCGCAGCACCATCCACAGCTTGAGCGCCCGGAAGCCACGAGTCTGCTGGAAGCCGTACTGGGCGAAGTCCGGGCCACCCACCCCGACCCCGTCCTCGGTGTGCAGGTAGGGCGGTACGTAAGCAAACGTCCGGCGTAGCAGCTCACCATCGCGCACCAGCGCGCAGCCACATTCCACCGGTACCGACAGCCATTTGTGCGGATCGAGCGTCAGCGAGTTCGCCTGCCGCAGGCCGGCCATCAGCTCGGCCCGATCCGGGTGTAGCGAGGCGATCGCGCCGTAAGCGCCGTCCACATGTAGCCATAGCCGGTATCGCTGGCACAACTCGGCAAGCTCAGCCAACGGGTCGACCGCACCGGTGTTGGTGGTGCCCGCGCTGGCCACCACGCAGAACGGCCGGGCGCCAGCGGCCAGGTCGGCCTCGAGCTGCTCCACCAGGTCGGCAACGTCGAGCCGGTAGTCCCGATCCACCGCGACCTGGCGGATTGCCCCGCTGCCGATGCCCAGCAACTCCACTGACTTGCGGATCGAGCTGTGCACCTCCTGCGATGCGTACACCAGCAGCCGGCGGCCGTCCGGGGGCTGCACGCCATCGCGCCGGACGTCCCAGCCGTCGGTTTCGGCCACCCACTGGCGAGCCGCGGCCAGCCCGGTCAGCGAGGCCATCGTGCCGCCACTGACCAGGATGCCGGCCGCCGCGTCCGGAAAACCCATCAGCTGCTTGAACCAACCCAACACCGCGGTTTCCACATGCAGCGATGCGATATCGCCGACATCGCAACTGGGATCCTGCGCGGCGGCCAGCAGCTCGGCGATCACCCCAACCGGCGCCGGCGGCGAGTTGACCCAGCCGAAGAACCTCGGATGGCCATTGCCCATCGGGTAAGGCAAGATCGTGTCCCGGACCTCGTGCAGCAACTGCCCGGCCGGCACGCCCTCATCACCGAGCGGCTGGCCGATCAGGGTGGCCCGTACCGAATCGGGCATCACCCGGAACACCGGTTCGTCACGGATACCGGACAGGTAGTCGGCCGCGATCTCCACCGCTTCGTGGCCGAGCCGACGAAAGTCCTGATCGTGCATCCCGGGCAATGCCACCTGATCGGCCGGCCTGGTCTGCGCGGGCAGGGTCGCGTGCTGGCTCATCGTTCCTCCTGCGATCTGGGTGTGAGCTCGTCAGGCGGCCGGTTGCAACCGGGCCTGCTGCAACCGGCGGTAGAACGGCAGGTGATATTCGAGGTACTCGACCAGCATCGGATTGCCACTGAGGTCAGCCGGCGCGCTATCCCGAGCTTGCTGAAAGCCTTCGGTGGCACTCGTTTCGGCGTGCCAGCGCGAGGTCTGCTTCCAGTCATCGCGCATCCCGGACCGCCAGTGCAGCGCCTGCGGTAGGAACTCGATCTCGACCCGCTCGCAGTAGGCCCGCACGATCTCGGCCGGCCGGGCCACCAGCTCGTCGGCATCGATCACGACCGGCACTTCATCGGTTGCCTCGGCGACCGCGTCGAACAGTTCGGCCAGCCGGGCGAAGCCGATCTCATCGCAACCGAGCTGCGGATTGAGCTGGTAATGCGAGGCGATCGCCTCAGCTGGGTCGCGCACGATGAAGGTGTGCCGGACCTCGGACAGGAACTGCCGGTCGGCCAGCACGCTCGGGTACCGGAAGTCGGTGGTGTCCTTGAAGAACACCGGCGATTGGGCAGCGAGCTCGCGCAGCAGCGCGATCAGTTCCGGCTCGCTACGGACCGTCCGATCGGCTACCTCGATCTTTCCGAAGTCGGCCAGTTGCGAGAACGGTTCGTGGATCACGGTGAAGTCGCCTCGCTCAGCGATCATCCGGAGAAACGCGGTTGATCGGCAGCGAGGTGCACTCCACAGGGCAAGGATCGCGGGCAGCGGCATCGTTCCTCCAGGCGGTAGGTGATGCCATCCGATCGTGGTCGAGGCCGGTCGCGCTGTCGTCGGCCGTGCCGATTAACTCCGCCGGCCTGGCTAAGCACCGCGTTTCAACCCGGTCAGCAGGGTGCGGTGTCGGCCGGTGTCCGATTCAACAGCTTGGGCGATGACCGGCTTGCCGGAAAAGGGAAAACTCTGACCCGAAAGCAAGCACACCAACTGGTGTCAATCGCAGCCAGCTCAACCTTGGAGGCCCGGTGACCCGATCCGCGACAACCGTACCGGACGTGCCCACCCAGACCCGTCCGGCACTGGCCGCCTTCGGTGGCGCCCCGGCTGTGCCACGCCAGCTGCGCAATCTCAGCTGGCCGGTGATCACCGACGCCGACCGGACTGCGGTGCTGGATGCGCTCACCGGCCGGATGGTGTCCGACTCGGCCGGCAGCACGCCAGTCAGCGAGTTGGAGGCCCGCTGGGCCGAGCGCACCGGGACCGCGCACTGCATCGCCACCTCGAACGGGACGACCGCGCTGAGCGTCGCGCTGGCCGGGCTGGGTATCGGACCAGGTGATGAGGTCATCGTGCCCGATCTCAGCTTCATCGCCTCGGCGCTAGCCCCGCTGCACCAGCTTGCGGTTCCGGTATTCGCAGATGTCGACCCGCACACCTTCTGCATCGACCCGGCTGCGGTCGAGGCGGCGATCACGCCGCGAACCGCGGCGATCCTGCCGGTGCACCTGCACGGTCAACCGGCCGAGCTGGCGGCCCTCAGCGACATTGCTAACCGGCACGGCCTGGCGATCATCGAGGACGCCGCCCAGGCGCATGGCGCGCAGTACAAGGGCAAGCCGGTCGGATCACTAGGTACCGTCGCCGCGTTCAGCTTGCAAGTCACCAAGAATCTGCCGACCTGCGGCGAGGGCGGCCTGGTTACGACCGATGACCAGCAGCTGGCCGACCGGATCCGGATGTGCCGGCAATTCGGCGAGGTCATCGACCCGACCCGGGATCGCGACTACATCTCCTACTTCCTCGGCTGGAACCACAAGATGAGCTCGGTGCAGGCGGCCTTCACCTGCTCCCAGCTGGATCGCTTCGACAGCTACGCCGAGCGCCGGCACGCCAACGTCAGCGCGTTCCTCGATCGGCTGGCAACGCTGCCCGGCATCACGGTGCCACGGCCCGCGGCGGGTACCACTCATGCCTGGCACATCCTGCGGTTGCGCTTCGATCCGGCCGCGGCCGGGCTGACCGGCATCGGCCCGGCCGAGTTCCGCACCGTCCTGCACCGGCTGCTGCGGGCCGAAGGGGTGCCGGTATCGCGCTACCAGCTGATCCCGCTGTCCGAGCAGAAGGTCTTCACCGACCGGATCGGCTTCGGCCAGGGCTACCCGTGGCGGTTCGGACCTGCCCAGCCGGCGACTGACAGCCCGGTCACCAGGGCGATCCTGGACGATTCGCTGACCATCCAGAAACGCCACCTGAATCCGGACGCCGGCCCCGCTTTGGCCCGGTACGCCGATGCCTTCGACAAGGTGTGGCAGCACCTGGACACGGTGGCGGCGATGGCTGGGGGTGGCTGAGAATGCCCAGTCCCAGCATGGTGATCGACCAGCCGGCCAGCCTGCTGAGCGTTGCCGAGCATGCCGATGCGATCCGCCAGCACGTGGTGCAGATGTGCTTCGGTCCCGAGGGCGGCCACCTCGGCGGTTCACTGTCGATCGTGGACGTCCTGGCGGTGCTGTACTTCGACGTGCTGCGCAACTTCGCCGACCAGCCTGACCATCCCGACCGGGACATCCTGCTGCTGAGCAAGGGACATGGCGCGATCGCGCTGT
>JBDSAN010000186.1:0-6381 GCA_039922115.1 Jatrophihabitantaceae bacterium | reverse complement strand
GGCCGCGCAACCGCAGCAGGCCGGGGATGTTGTAGGTCGGCAGGTTGTGGAACTGGTCGATGAACCAGAGCTGTTCCTGCGCGAAGGACAGCGGCAGCTCGCTACGTCCCGGGGCCCGACGGGGGATCGCACCGGGCGCTGCATCCCGGCCCCGGCGCAACCTGGCAGCGAGCGCGGCGCGTTGGGAGTCCGACAGTGAGCTCTGGGTGGGGGTGGCGTTCATGAGCAGGTGTCCATCCATTCAGGTGCGGGTCGCGGGCGTGGCGGACGGGTTGGCCGGATCTGCGCTGGCCGGATCTGCGCTGGCCGGATCTGGGCTGGCCGGATCTGCGCTGGCCGGATCTGGGCTGGGCGGCCCGCTTGGCATGTCGCGCATCCGGAAGATCGGTGAGAAGAAAATCCACAGTGCTGGCGTGGTCAGCGCGACCGCGGCGGTAACCAGCGCGGCGCGCAGGCCGACCACCTCACCGAGCCAGCCGCCGAGCACCGCGCCGATCGGACCGGTGCCGAACAGCACCAGCCGGTAGCTGGCGTTCATCCGGCCGAGCAACCGGTGCGGGGTAATGGTCTGGCGCAGCGTGATCGTGTTGACGTTGAACACCAGCACGTTAAACCCGAAAACCATCTCGGCCGCGATCAGGATGCTCAGCGAACCAGCGCCGTTGCCGCGCGGGATCAGCAGGATCAGCGGGCAACCGGCCGCGAAGATGGTGGTCATCAGCACCGTCCGGCCGAAGCCGACCCGGCGCCGGACCCGGTTGGCCACGGTGGCGCCGGCGACCCCGCCGACCGAGATCGCGCCGATCACGATACCCAGCTTCAGCGCGCTCAGCTGCAGGTCGCGCAGCGCGTAGACCACGAACACGGTCAGAAAACCGTTCTGGAAGAAGTTGAAAGTGGCCGACTGGCTGAGCAGCGAGCGCAGCATGGTGCTGCCGTACACCGCGTGCAACCCCTCGGCGATCGAGGCCCGCACCGACGGCCGGTCAGCGGGCTGGTCCGGTTCCGGCTCCCGCTGCTCGATGGTGAGCAGCCCGATCGCCGAGCACAGGTAGGACACCGCGTCCACGGTGAGGGTGACCGGCGCGGTGAGCACCCCGACCAGCAGGCCCGCCAGTCCCGGCCCGGCGATGCCGGCCAGCGAGGTGCTGGCTTGGATCTGGCCGTTGCTGTCGGCTAGCTGGTCGCGCGCGACCAGGCTGGGCACGTAGGACAGCACCCCGACATCGAAGACCACCGTGAGCACCCCGACCAGCAGGCAGACCGCGTACAGCAGGCCGATCGTCAACACCCCGAACCCGTAGGCGATCGGCACGACGCCGATCAGCAACGCGTTACCCAGGCTGCAGGCGATCAGCACCGGCCGGCGCCGGCGCCGATCCAGCCAGACCCCGGCGAACAGCGACACCACCACGACCGGCGAGTAGCGGCAGGCGTTGAGCAGGCCGACCTCGAACACGCTGGCGCCCAGGGTCAGCACCGCCACCAGCGGCAGCGTGAACTGGGTGATCTGGGTGCCGATCAGCGATACCGTTTCACCCGACCAGAGCTTGACGAAGTCCCGGTTGGTCCAGATGCGCTCGGACGGCCCGCCGGCCTCGACTGCCGGGTCGGCCACGGCCACTTCAGAAATTGTCTGATCAGCCATCAGACACCTCCATGCCCAGGCCTTGGCAAGCCTGCTCGAATCGCCGCAGGCAACCCGACCAGGGACCGCTGTCGTCACCGAGCAGTCGCAGTTGCGGTGTCAGCTCGGCGGAGAAAGCGACGCTGGCCGGTTCTGGCAACAGCGCCGGCAGGTTGTCGATGGCGATCAGGTCCAGCGGCGGTGAGTCGCTAAGCCGGCGGGCCGGCTGCGGCCAACTGGTGAGCTGGTCATAGATTGGCAGCACGTTGAACGGTGATCCGACATCGCAGGTCACGTCGCAGACCACGCTGAGCCGGCGGTTCGGATCGGCCAACTCAGCTGTGGTCAGGAACGGCGGTACCGGGCTGCTGACCAGGACGGTGTTGATCAGCAGGTCATGCCCGATCAGCGCGGCGCGATCCAGGTCGGCGGTCTCGGCAACGTCCCACTCGGTGCTGGCAACCCCCGCTACGGCCAGCGCGTCACAAGCCCCGCGACCAGACCGGCCGAGCGCGCCGATCACCAGCGCGGCCGGCTCGCCGGCACCGCCGGCCCGCAACCGATCGTCCAGCTCAGCGCGCGAGCCGGACTGCAGCGGCCCGTCCAGCTGGCCCCGGTAGTGCAGCACCGCCAGGGCCGCGCCGATGTAACCGGCCCAGTAGCCGAAAGCAGCCAGCCGGCGGCCGCGCTCGTCGGTCAGGTACTCGATGTCCAGCAGCGCGCCACCGCCGGCCAGGAACCGGCGCAGCAGCGTGGCACTGCCCGGCTGATCCTTGTACGCATGGCCGAAATACACCTGGCGGTGCCGCAACTCAGCCGGCTGCTCGGGCAATTCCTTCAGCCCGATCACGTACTCATCGAGCGGGGCCTGCGGCCAACTGCCGGCCGGCACCACCCGGCAACCGGCCGCCGCGTAGTCCTCGATCGGAAAGCAGCGGTGGCTGGATTCCTCCACGGTCACCGCGATACCAGCCCGTACCAGCTCGCCGGCATCGGCCGGCACGATCGGTGCTCGGCGCTCGGTCAGGCGAACCTCGTGACGCATCCACAGCTTGGGTAACGCGCTCATCCGGATTCCGTCACTTTCGACAATGCCACAGTGGTGGCTGGGAAAACTGGGATCCGGATGTTACCCGAGGGACGGTAGCCAGACCGACCACCAGCCAGCGCCGACCAGTCCGGCCCGGCCTCGATCAGCACCTGCAGCGCGGCGGTGGCGATACCGATCGCCAGCCGCTCGCCCGGGCAGCCATGGCCGGCCGCGCCGAAAGTGAACAGCACCGGCTCCGGTCGCTGCGGCCAGAACCGGGCCGGCTCGGGGTTGATTGCCGGATCGCGATTGGCCGCGGCCAGCAGCAGCAGGATCGATTCGCCCGCCTCGATCGAGCAGCCGGCCAGCCGCAGCGGGCCGGCCGCGAACCGCCTGGTGTTGTGCACCGGCGAGTCATGCCGGGCCACCTCACGCACGAAGCTGGCCAGCTCCCCGGCCGGCACGCCGTAGCGCGCCACTGCCAGCACGCAGTTGCCGATCAGGCCTGCGCTCGCGTCATAGGTCTGGGACAGCAGCCCGATCCCGTTGGCCAGCAGCGGCGCCTGCGCCGGCCAGTCAGCCCGGTTGGCCAGCCGCACCAGCTCACCGAGCAGGCCGGCCGAATCTGCCTGCAGCAACGGGCCCATCAGCTGCTGAAGCTGCTCGGCTGCCCGGGCCGCGCCGGCTTGCTGGTCCGCAGTGGCGGTGGCCGGCAGGCACTGCACGAACTGCCCGATCAGCCGGGCGGCCTGCTCGTCCGAGCCGTCGTCGAGCCCGCACAGCCGGGCCACCACCTGGGCCGGTACCGCGAACATCAGCTCGTCCAGGCAACTATCGGACAGCACCGCTCGCGACCGCTCGATCGAGATCGCGCGTACCTGCTGCTCGCCGACCTGGCCCAGGGCCTGCGCCACGATCTGCTTGAGCCGGTCATGAAACTGGCCATCGGTCATCCGCACCAGGCTGCCGAAAACCTCGCCGGCGGCGGTGCCGACCAGCCCGCTCGGCACCGGCTCACCGGCCGGTCGAACCCGGCAGTCCGGCTCGGCCAGCGCGGCCGTGACCGCCGCCGCGCTGCTGAATACCCAGCAACGCAGGGTGTCGTCGTAGTAGGCCGGCTGGTCAGCCACCAGCTGCGCGTAGTACGGGTACGGGTCAGGATGGGTGACCGCCTGCACCGGGCTCAGCATCGCCGCTCACCACCGGGCAGTCCGGGCCGGCCGCGCTCAGGCATCGATCTGCGCCCGGTAGCGCTGCAGGATCTGCAAGCGCAGCGGCTTGAACTGCTCGGACAGCATCCCGTTGTCGACGGTGAAACGGGATTCGGCCAGCACCACCCGGGCAATCTGCTCGTCGCGCGCCAGCTGTGAATTCGCGGCGGCCACGTGCGCGTGGATGGCTGCCTCGTCGGCCGGCTCGGTAGCCGGCGACACCACCGCGACCAGCTGGGTCTGGCGCGGGCAGAACAGCACGCATTCGGCGATCGCCGGGCTGGCTTTGAGCTGCTGCTCGATCGGCGCCACGATCACCTTTTTCCCGTTATCCAGCACGATCACGTCGTCGGCCCGGCCCCGGATGTAGAGAAAGCCATCGGAATCGAGGTACCCGAGATCGCCGGTACGGACCACCCCGTCCGGACCGAACACCCGCTCGGACTCGCCCGGCGCGCTGTAGGCATAGGCGTGGTTGACCGGAAAGTCGCTGCGGACGCTGATCACCCCGTCGGTGTCGATAAGCACCTGCTTGCCAGGCAATACCTGCCCGACGCTGCCCGGACGGTGCGCACCGGGATGGTTCTTGGCCACGATGCAGGTCTCGTTCAACCCGTAGCCCTCATAGATCGGCAACCCGGCATCGGCATAGAAACGCAGGGTATCCGGCCGGGCCGGTGCCGAACCGGTCCACAGGTAGCGGATCCGGTCGCCGAACAGCGCCCGCGCGCAGCGGCCGATCGCCTGCTCGGCCGACTCGTCCGGACGAGCCCGGCGGGCCTGCGCCTCGATGTGTTTGCGGGCGGTCTCATAGAAGCCGGGCACTCCCATCACCACGGTCGGCCGGGCCGTCCGCAGCACCGGAAACGCCGCCTCGTAGGTGCTGATGGTCAGGTCATGGCCGAAGCACATCGCCGAATACACCCAGTAGCGCTGCTGCACCAGCGACAGCGGTAGGAACAGGAACAGGTCGTCGCCGTCGGGTTGTTTGCCATGACCGAACCAGGCCTGCACGGCCGAGATCGAGCTGTTCACGCTGCCTGCGGTCGCGGCCAGTCCCTTCGGTTGGCCTGAGCTGCCCGAGGTGAACTTCAGCGTCAGTACCTCATCATCGGCGTAGTCCCGCGGCTCGGGCAGCGGCTGGGCGGCTGCCTCGATCAGGCCGGCCACCTCATCGATGGACCGAACCCGATCAGCGGCCGGACCGTCCGAATCGGGCACCGGCCGATCGGTGAACAGCAACGCGAGCTGGTAGCGCCGCACCAGGTCGGGCTCGGCGGCGAACTTCGCCGGTTCGAAGCCGGCGACCACCAGCCGCAGCCGGACCGCGGCCAGGTCCAGCAACACCCACTCCAGGCTGTTGGCGGCCATTACCCCGATCCGGTCGCCGGCGCTCAGCCCGAGCGCGGCCAACTGGCCGGCCAGCCGCATCGCCCGGTCATGGATCTCGCTCAGTGGGTAGCTGCGGCTGCCGTCGAGCCGGACGAACGACATCCGGTGTGCCTCGGACGGCCGCTGCTGGGCAACCCGGTCCAGTACCGGTACCAGGTCCGGACGGGTCATCGGGCGCCAACTCGATCGGTGGCTGGGGACGGCTCGTCGGTGACCAGCGCCCGGTCATCGGCGGCCAGTGCCTGGTGCAGGAAGCCGGCCATGCTGGCGATGGTGTCGACCTCGAAGAACCGGTCCAGCGTCAGGCTGATCCCGAACTGCTTGCGCATCCCGGTCAGGATCCGGGCGGCGGCCAGCGAATCGCCACCGATGGCGTAGAAGTTGCCGTCGCTGGTCAGCTCGCCGACCGGGCACTTGAGCACGCCGGCCCACAGCTGCGCCAGCCGGGTCTCCAGCTCGCCGGCCGGGGCAACCCCGCTCGACCCGCCGGCTGGGCCGCGTCTGGCCGCCTCGACCGGCACCGTCCCCAGCTTGGCCCGATCGAGTTTGCCGTTCTTTGTCAAAGGCAAACTGTCATGCCATAGCACGGTCGAGGGCAGCATGTACTCGGGCAGGTAGCGGCGCAACTCGGCCCGGATCGCCTCATCGGCCGGCCGCTGGTCGCCGGCCGGTGCCAGGTGGGCCACCAGCCGATCGCCGCGCGCGCCGGGCTGGCGGACCACGGCCGCCTGCTTGATCTCGGCGATCGACACCAACCGGCTCTCCACCTCACCGGCCTCGATCCGGTAGCCATTGATCTTGATCTGAAAGTCGCTGCGACCGAGGATCGCGATGCTGCCGTCGGGCAGGTACCGGCCGAGGTCGCCGGTGGCGAACAGCCTTTCACCGCGCACCGGATCGTCGAAGAACCGGGCAGCGGTGCGCTCGGCATCGCCCCAGTAGCCACGAGCCAGGCCGAGGCCGGCCGCGTGGATCTCACCGGCCACCCAGTCCGGGCAGTCCTGCCGGTCGGCGTCGAGCAGGTAGGCCCGGTTGTTCGCGTTCGGCCGACCGTACGGGATCGGCTCGACCGGGCCGCTAGCCGTGCTGGCAAGGCTGATCGGGTGCAGGATGTTCCAGAT
>JBDSAN010000185.1:0-11868 GCA_039922115.1 Jatrophihabitantaceae bacterium | reverse complement strand
AGCCGCTTGTCCCGGTGCGACACGTGGTGCAGCGGATCGTCGGCCATGCCCAGCAGCAGCTGCAGGTACCCGGCGCCGAACTGGCTCAGCTCGTTCTGGTTGAACACCCGGGTGATCGCGGGCCAGGACGACCGCAGCTCGACGGCGACCGCGGACAGCTCGGACAGCGAATCGAAACTGCTGATGTTGTAGACCTGCGCGCACCGAGCCAGCAAAGCCTGATCTGGTGACTCGTACAGCCGATCGACGCTGTCGAGCACCAGGCAGACCTCGGCGTGCCGGTCAAGCAAGGCGGTCAGGAGGTCCTGCTGGTACTTGCAGAGGACCACCGGGCCCGGACGGTCAACTGGATTGGCGTTCATCGACAACCTCCTCGAGGTTCAGCAGTTCCCGGATCGCCCGCCGGTCGGCCTTGCCGCCGGGCAGCAGCGGCAACACCGGCAGCGCCACAACCCGGTCGGGCAGGTCCGCGCCGAGCGGGGCTCGCAACGCCCGGCGCAGGCTCGCCGCGCCGGCCGGATCCGGGCCTTGCACGACCAGCACGATCTCGCTGCTCGATGCGAGCTGGACGCAGCAGGCCGCCCGAACCTCGGCCAGGTCAGCGGCGGCCGCCTCGATCCGCGCGATGTCGACGAAGGTGCCCCGGCGCTTGACCAGCGAGTCCAGCCGGCCGGCGACCACCAGGTTGCCCTCGGGGTCCAGCCGTCCGCGATCCTGGGTCTGGAACCGGGTCACGCCGTGCTCGCGGCTCAGCCGGCCCAGGTCGTCGGCCGAACAGGTGTCCGGCAGGTAGCCCAGCGATCCGTGCGGGGTGGTGATGATTACCCGGTAAACATTGCCGATTCCCTGCTCGGGCCCGGCAGGGACGAGGTCGAAGGTGCCATCCGGCAGTGGCCGGCCGACCGGCTGCAGGCCGGGGTCGCAGTCAGCCGGGACCTGGTAATGGAACATGGCCAGCGTGGTCTCCGACGGCCCATAGAGGTTGCTCACCCGGCTGGCCGGGGCGACCTGCCGCCAGCGGTGCACGTGCCGCCCGTAGAGCGGTTCGCCGGCGAACAGCGTGTGCCGCAGCGCTTCCAGCGGCGGCGGGGCGTCCTCGATCCACCTGGCGCTCAGGCTCGGCACCGCGTGCAATACCTCGATCTGGTGCTCGGCCAGCCAGGGCAGCACGGCGGCCGGAGCTGACCGGACGGCCTGCTCGGCGACATGCAACTCACCACCCGAACACAGCGGCAGCAGCAGGTCGCGGTAGCACACGTCAAACGAAGGCGAGGTCAACATCGCCACCCTGGTACCGGGCCCCACCCCGAGCGTGGCGATCTCCCAGTCAATGAAACGCAGCAGTCCGGCGGCCTGTCCCACGACGGCCTTGGGCCGGCCCTGGGTACCGGAGGAGAACGCCAGGTAGCCGGCCTCGGCGGGCAGCGTGCGCGGGTTGGCCTCAGCGACCAGCTCCGCCTCGTCCTGGTCAGATCGCAGCACCGCCGCCGGCCGTGCCGCGGCCAGCAGGTCAGCGACCCGGGACGCCGGCTGTGCCGAGTCGATCAGCAACGGGACCAAGCCAGCAGCCCGAGCTCCCAGGAACGCGGCGGGCAGTCCGGCACCGCTGCTGGAAAGCACCGCGACCAGCGAGCCGGGCAGCAGGTCGAGCGCCGAGCAGCGCTGCTGCCACCGGCCGATGTGCTGCCACAGGCCCCGGTAGTCGAGCCGGTCGGTCGCGGTGACCACCGCCGCGCGGTCCGGGTACCGGACGACCTGCTGCTCGACCCGGTCGAGGACCGGGCAGCCGCTGGCTGGACCCATCGCGCTACCGGCCGCCACCGACGTCGATCCGTCGGACCAGGACATCGGCCAGGGCGGCCAGCGAGGTGGCGTCGAAGACGTCCTCAAGCGTGCAGTCGACGCCCAGTTTCTCCTCGAGCACGGCGGCCAGTTCCATCGCCGAGATCGAGTCGAATCCGGCGGCGATCGGGTCGAGAGTCTCGTCCACCTCCTGCCGGAAGGCTTGCCGGCCGGCAGCCAGCACCGCCGCCAGGACGCGAACCTTGAGATCAACTGTTGTCGGGGTGTCCATGCTGCTACTGGCCCTTCCGGTGCTGGTTGGGTACGTCGGCGATGAGTGAGAGCAGCTGGACGAACTCCTCGACCCAGCGCTCGACCGTGCTCGAGTCGACGAGGTCGGGTGAGTACTCGATGACGCCGCGAAGCCCGCCGGACGGGAGCTTCCACATCGACCAGATGCACCACCCGCCCCGATCGGTCGGCTCCTCGGTAGCCAGCGTCACCGATTCCACGCTCTCGGCGAACTGGAAGTCGGCCGGGCCGATCACCGGCCTGGAGTAGTTGAAAATGAAGGGCATGCTCCACGGTTCGTCGTACGGCTTGGTGAATTCGGGCAGGCCGGCCTCGATGATGCTGATCGGGATCAGGTTGCGGTAGGCCTCCAGGCAGCTGCTGCGCGAACGCACCAGGGCATCGCCCAACGTCGCGCAGTCGCCGAGCTCGATCCGCAGCGGCAGGAAGTCGGCGAAGAAGCCCACGGTGTCGTGGAACCTCCAGTCGGTGCGACCGGAGACGTTGGTCATCAGTGTGACGTCGGAGGAGCCACGGACCTTCTCGGCGAGCAACGCGCCGGCAGCCAGGATCGCGTGCCAGCCAGAGCCGCGGACGCTGCCCGCGCGGGCCTCGACCGCGGCGAAGGCCGCCGGCTCAACGACGAAGTTGGCGGTGGCATAAGGGCTTTGCAGTACACCGGGGCCGTTCGGTCGGTCGGCCGGCAGCGCGAACACCTGGGTGCCGGCGAGCTTGGCGTGCCAGTACTCCCGGGCGGCCGAGGCGCGCTGGCCGCTGACCCATTCCTGCTGCCAGGCGCCGAACTCCCGGTACTGGCGGACCTCCGGCAGTTCGTGCGGGATGCCGGTCGTCCTGGCCTGGTAGCAGGCCGCCAGGTCACGCCGGATCAGGTTGCACGACCAGCCATCGCCGGCGCTGTGGTGGCTCAGGATGGTCAGTACCGCGTCACGGTCATCGAAGCGGTGCAGCGCGGCGCGCAGCAGCGGTGTCTCGGACATGTCCATCCGCTCGGTGTTGAGCTGGATGAGCAATTCGTCAGCGAGCTGGTCACGGGAGCGGTCGGGTTCCGGAGCCAGCTCGTACACCGTGAACGGCACCGGCTGGGCAGCCAGGATCGTCTGGTACGGGGCCTGGCCGTCCCCGCCGCACGTGATCCTGGTACGCAGCACCTCGTGCCGCTCCACCACGTCGTCAAGGGCGCCCTGCAAGGCGTCAATATCCAGCTTTCCCTTGATCCGCAAGGCGAATGGCAGGATGAAACCGGACCCTGAGGTTTCGGGTTCCTCGCAGCACAACCGCTGCTGGGTGGACAGCGGATACCGGGCCGCAATCGCCTCCAGCACAGCCGGATCTCCCATACTTGCCATCCCTCTCACGCGTAGCGGGGCCGGTAACTCGCCCGTTGAGCCATGGCATGCAGGCCTTCGCCTATCGTCATCGAAGTGCTTGGGCCAGGCACCTCCGGGAATGCCTAGCGCGGCTGGCCGGCGATCTGGGCATGCAGGAATAACTGGCGTGCGAGCGCCGGTGACAACATCGGGCGGTGGCGCGACAGCGGTGAACGTCGCCGAAAGCGGAAGGGAAACCGGTGCCCAGAATCAGCCCGACCTCATTTGCGAAGTCGCTACTGCCGGCTCGCGGCGTGCAGCGCACCTACGCCGTGTCGTCGTTGATCAACGCAGTCGGCACCGGAATGTTCATGCCGGTCTACGTCCTGTACTTCACCCGAGTCGTCGAGCTGCCCAAGACCCAACTCGGCCTGGCCTTCGCCATCTCGGGCCTGCTGGGCATCCCGCTGGCGATCCCGGCCGGTGATCTCGCCGACCGGCGAGGGCCGCGCAAAGTCGTGCTGTTCGCCCTGTTCGGCCAAGGCCTGACGATGATCGCCTACCTGTTCGTGCAAGGGTTCTGGACGTTACTGCTCGTCGACACCGTGATGATGCTGTTCACCACTGTCTACTTCGCCTCGGTCGGCGCGCTGCTGCGACGGGTCGGCGGCGACGATACCGTCACCTTCCGCTCCAAGGTCCGCACGCTCGGCAATATCGGAATCTCGCTCGGCACGCTCGGCGCCGGCATCGGCATCCAGATCGGCACCGGCACCGGCTACCGGGTGCTGCTGATCTGCAACGCTGCCAGCTACATCGCCTCGTACGCGGTCGTCCTCCGGCTGCCCGACTACGAGCCGCTGCCCAGGCCCGAGGATGACGGCACGACCGCGGCCGCCCCGCGCTGGATCGCCTTGCGGGACCGGCCGTTCGTCGCCTACTCGCTGGTGGCAGGGGTGATGGCGATCCAGAACTACATCCTGGAAATGATGATCCCGCTCTGGGTCGTGGCCTATACCGTCGCACCGGGCTGGAGTGTGACCGCAGCCTTCCTGGTCAACACGATTCTGGTCGTGCTGCTGCAGGTCCGCCTGGGCGACAGCGTCCAGTCGCTCAAGGACGGCGGTGCCGCACTGCGCCGGGCCGGCGTGGGTTTGATGCTGGGCTGCCTGGCGATGAGCCTGATGCGCGGCATGTCGGCGTGGAGCGCGCTACTGCTGCTGCTGGCCGGCGTCGTGCTGCTCAGCCTGGGCGAGATCTGGTACACCTCGGGCACCTTCGCCCTGGAGTTCGGCCTGCCGCCGGACTACGCCCAGGGTCAGTACCAGGGGCTCGCGGGGACGGTCACCAGTCTCAGCGGGGCGGCCGCTCCGGTACTGCTGCTGGGGCTGGCGCTGAGCCTGGGCAGGACGGGCTGGCTCGGACTGGGCGTGCTCATGCTGCTGCTGGGGCTCGCGAGCCCGGCGATCGCGGCATGGGGCGAGCGCACCCGTCCGGCGGCGAAGGTGGCGGTCGAGGACAAGCCGGATGCGAGCGCCGTCCCGGCGTAGTCGACTGCGCGGCCAACCGGAGCTGGCTGTCGCGCCGAATTGAACCTGGCAGCTTCGGAGAGGTTCCCCAGCTGGATCGGAGCAAGACTTCTCTTATCCGGGTGAGGGAGGGCTTGATGGAGTTTTTGGTTGCTACCGAGGCTGGTTCTCCGTCCTTGCCCGGATTTCAGGATGGCCGTATCGCGGTTGCCGATTGCGAACTGCACTACGTTCGCTGCGGATCGGGACCTCCGCTGGTGTTCCTGCACGGCTGGCCAGCGACCTGGTGGTCCTGGCGCAAGGTGCTGCCGGTGCTGGCGCAGACCTACACAGTGATCGCGTTTGATCTGCCCGGACTTGGTGATTCCAGCATTCCGGCCGAAGGTTACGACGCCGCCAGCACGGCCGATCGGATCCACCAGGCGGTAGTCGCACTCGGCCTTGGACCGGTGGGGATCGTCTCCCACGACCTCGGTTCGCAGGTTGCCTACCCGTACGCCCGCGAGTACCCCGGCGACGTCACCCGGATGATCGTTTCCGAGGCATTGCTCAATGGCTTCGGACTGGAGGACTGCTACGCCGACAGCTTTCATTTCGGGCTCAACTCCACACCCCGGCCGGTGCCGGAGAACATCCTCAGCGACGAGGCCATCAGCGCCTACCACGGCTGGATCTTCAGCGAGTCAACCCACCGCCCTGGCGACGTCGACCAGCAGGAGTTCCTGCGGGCCTACCGGGCGCCCGAGCGGCGCAGCGCCGGCTACGACTACTACCGGGCCTTCCCGGACAATGCCGCCTACAACAAGGCACATTCCGGCGTGAAGGTGCCGCTGCCGATCCTGGCCCTGGTTGGCGAGTACGGCGTCGGAGCCGATGTGGCCGGCTCGTTCCGGGGCGTCGCCGAGGACGTCACCGAGGTTGTCGTCCCGGACTGTGCACATTGGATCGCCGAAGAGGACCCGACATTCTTGATCAACTGCGTGCACCGATTCTTCGGCCCGGCGCGGGCCGATGCAACCACCTTCGAGCGATCGATCGTGGAGTAGCCGAATCGTGTTGAGAGAATTCGAGGTCGTGGTTGTCGGCGCCGGCATGTTCGGCTCGGCGGCTGGCAAGTACCTCAGCCGTGCCGGCGCCGACGTCCTGGTCATCGGCCCGGCCGAACCGGCCGACGGGGTAGCGATTGACCAGTACTCCTTCGGTGCCTACTTCGACGAGGCGCGCATCACCCGCCGGCTCGGCTGGGATCCGGTCTGGCAGACCACCGATGCGAAATCCCTCGAACGCTTCAGGGATATCGAGGTCGAGTCCGGCCTGAGCTTCTTTCACGAGTGCGGTTCGCTGGTCCTGATGGCGAAGTCAATCGGGCACCGAACAGCTGACATTCTGCGGCAATGCGACGAGGACGAGATCCTGGTCGAGCGGCTGTCGGCCGCTGCGCTGCACAACGCGCTGCCCGCGTTGAACCTGCCTACGCTGGCCGGTGGTGTCGAGGGCCTGTACGAGCGCGAGCAGGCGGGCTACCTCAATCCCCGGCAGTTGGTGAAGGCCCAACTCGGCCTCACCGCGAGCGCCGGTGGCCAACTCCTGCGCGCTGCTGTCGTCTCGGTGCGCAAGGAGCAGCCAAGCGGCAGGTGGCGGCTGCTGGTCAAGCGCGGCGATCAGCATTTCGAGGTCCGAGCGCAACGAGTCCTCATCGCCTCCGGCGCCCTGACCAACCAGAACGATCTGCTGCCGGCCGGCCACCGCCTCGCGGTGCACATCTTCAGCGAGCCGAACCTGCTCTTTCAGGTCGATCCCGAGCAACTCCCGCAGTTTCAGGACCTTCCTACCGTGGTGACGATCGATCCGGACGACACGGGCAACGCCAACAAGTCGATCTACCTGCTGCCACCGATCCGCTACCCGGACGGGAACTCCTACGTCCGGATCGGGCCGGGTATGCAACCGATCGTCGAAGAACTGCAAAGCACGGCCGAGATGACCTCCTGGTGCGCCCAGCAGCGGATCACCGCTGCGCAGGCAGACTTCCTGGGTTCCATGGCGCGGCAGTTACTGCCGGACCTGCGACCGGTCCGGGTGCGAGAAGCCTGCTGCCTCATCGACAAGACGCCCTCGCGCTATCCCTACATCGGGCACCTCGACGAGGACGACACCTTCACCGTGGCTGTCGGCGGCAATGGGCACGGCGCCCGTGGTTCGGACGAGATCGGCCGGATTGCCTCATCGCTGGTGCTCGGCCAGCCCTGGGAGTGGGACATTGCGCCGGAGGTGTTCCGGCCGCTGATGGTTGGCGATGAGCCTTTAGATGATGACCAGGACTTTCTTAAGCCGCCATTCGGACTCTGCTGATGAGGCGCCATCGGCAGGGATTCGTTACCTGACCAGAGAGGTCTTGCCGCTATGACTGGACTCAACGACGCACCGGGCACCGGGCCGCTGGCTGCCGACCTGGTCGAGCAGTACAACCGCGAAGGCTTCCTGCTACTCCCGCCGGAGTTGCTGTCGCCAGACCTGCTCGATTCGGTGTCCGCGGTGCTGGCCCGAGCGTTGACAGACCGTGGCCCACAGGTGATTCTCGAACGGGACAATGTCACCGTACGCTCGGTCTACGGCGTGCATCAGAACTTTGGCGAGATCGGCGAGGTGATCCGGCACCCGGATCTGCTTGGCCCGGCGCGCCAACTGGTCGGCGACGACGTGTACGTGCACCAGTCCAAGCTCAATATCAAGGCGCCGTTCGCCGGCGACCAGTGGGAATGGCACCAGGACTACATCTACTGGCTGCAGAATGACGGAATCACCAAGCCGGACCTGGTCAATGTGTCGGTTTTCGTGGACGACGTGACCGAGTTCAACGGCACGCTCACGTTCATCCCCGGATCACACCGCAAGGGTGTGCTGGCCGGCTCACTCGCCGACGGACCTCCGCAGGGTTACGAGGACGCGCCGGACTGGGTGGCCACCTTGACCGCTGAGGAGAAGTTCCGAATCAGCCCCGAGGTCATCGAGGGCCTGGCCCGGTCCAACGGCATGGTGAGCCCGAAGGGGCCGGCCGGTTCAGTCTTATTCTTCAACCCGAATCTGTTGCACGCATCGGCGCCGAACATCTCACCGTTCCGGCGCGCCGTGCTGATCCTGGTCTACAACTCCGTCAACAACACCTCGGTCGGGGTGGGCACGCCGCGTCCTGACTTTCTGGCCGATCCGAACGTCAGCGCGGTTACCCCGGCATCGCGTTGAGGCGTGCGCTGGCGGTAGTCCCGCTCGCGGCCGGCCGATCGTTGCATGATCAGCAAACAAAGAGGGGTCCCTGACTTGTCCAGCAAAGTCGAAGTCATCATTCCCAACGAGGTCGAGTACCTCCTGCGGGACAGCACCCTGCGGTTGAGCTCAGCCGACCGGGAAGGCCTGATCCAGTTCAATGGCAGGTACGAGGCAGACCACTCGCTGTTCTGGCGCGCTGGGCCGCGGGTGCTGCTCCTGCCCGCGGGGTATGACCCGTTGTGGTTCGCCGACCTGCACCGAGCCCTTGGCCTGGACGAGCCCCCGGTGGTCTCACCGGCGCCGCGTTCGGGCCTGATGGTCGACGACCTGTTCCGGGACGGCGCGGCGCAGGCCGAACTGCGGGAGCAGGTGAGTGGCTATCAGACCGTCCAGCTGATCTATCACGGCGCTACCACCGACATGTACCGGCTCGCCGAGATCATCCGGAGCTGGGGGCCGCAGGTCGAGATCGACGGGGTCAGCGAGCAGGGCTACTGGTCGAGTCTCTATCTGGACAACAAGATGAGCGTGCTGGACCTGGCCAAGGACGTGGCCTCGGTCAACGCGGCGCCGGTGCTCACGGTGAACACCCCGGAGGAGTTGCACGGCGCTGTGGATGCCATGCTCGCCTTGCACCACAAGGTGATTGTCCGGAGCATGCTCGGCTATGCCGGCCTCGGAGCCGCGGTCACCACCGCTGCTCCGGATCGGCTCGCCGCCCTGTACGACAGCATCGCCAGCGACTCGTACTTCAACTACCCGCTGATGATCCAGAAGTTCATCGAGCCGCCGCCGGGTGTCGGCTGCCCAGCCGCGGACGTGCTGGTGGACGAGCGGGGTGCCCGCACGATCGTGCCCTGCTCGATGAAGGTCAGCGGCGGGCACAACTTCGATTACGTCAACGTAGGTCCGGACGCGCTGCCACCGGCCTGGGAGCAACGCCTGGCTCAGGTCAGTCGCGACGTCGGTACGGCCGTCAGCCGGTTGGGTTTCCGAGGCTGGCTCAGCGTCGACTGCGTGGCTGGCATCGACGAGCGGCTCTACGTAACCGAGATCAACGCCAGGAGATCCGGTTCGCTGCACGCCGTCGGCCTGCTGGAGCTGTGGGGCGCCGATGCCGGGCTGACCATCTCAGCCCACTTCACCATCGGAGTCCCGCCGGGCCTTTCCTACCGGGACGACATCCGCCCGGTGTTCGACAAGCTCTGGGCGGCCGGCGTCCGGGCGTATCCGAGTACGGTCCGCGGCCTGGGCTGGGACCAACCGATGCTCGCGGTGATCGCGGCGGCGGCCACTGCGGTTGAGGCCGAGCAGATCGTCGAGGGCATCCGGCAGGCACTCAACTCAGGATCGCCGGTCGCCGAAGCCGCAACCTGAATCATCAGCAAGCAATTGCTGGGCCAGACGCAGCTGTTAATCGCCTGAAGCACACCGGCGGAGCGCTTAGAAATTGTGCGGTCACGGGTCGCCGTATAACATCGGTCGGCGCGAGGGCGTACTAATTAAATCCAGGAGGCTCCCGAATGGCTTTGCCGAAGGTCGTTAGCGCAGATGAGTGGCTAGCCGCTCGTACGCAGTTGCTAGCCGAGGAAAAGGAAGTCACCCGGCGCATCGACGCGCTCAACGCCAACCGGCGCCGGTTGCCCATGGTTCGGGTCGACAAGCCGTACCGGTTCGTCGGAGCCGAGGGTGAGGTCGGCCTCGGCGACATGTTCAAGGGACGGCAGCTGATCATCCAGCATGTCATGTTCCACCCCGATTGGGATGCGGTCTGCGGGGCCTGCACCGCCTCCGTCGAGGAGATGTCGGACAAGCTGCTCGAGCACCTGGACGCGCGAGAAACCACCTTCGTGCTGGTGTCGCGGGCGCCGTATGAGAAACTCGCCGCCAGCCAGCAGGTCACGGGTTGGACGATTCCCTGGTACTCATCTCTGGGCAGCGATTTCAACTACGATTTCGACGTCACCATGGACCCGGCAGTAAAGCCGCCGATCTACAACTACCGACCGCTGCCGTGGGAGGTTAAGCCGGGCGCGGGCCAGGAACAGCCTGGGCTCAGCTGCTTCCTGCGGGACGGCGACGATATCTTTCACACCTATTCCACCTACGCTCGCGGCACCGATCAGCTCGGTGGTGGCTACACATTCCTGGACTTGACCGCCCTGGGCCGGCAGGAAGAATGGGAAGAGCCAAAGGGCCGGGTCGAGTTCGCGAACAGCAACATCCCCGATTTCAGCTGAGCCGGTAGGAGTGGCACCGCTCGCTGATATCCGGCGGCCTTAGCGGTAGCTGTCGAAACCACTTTCGAGTCGTTGAATGAGCCCAACGCTCGCTTCAAGGTAACGCCCGGCTGTGCGGCTCGGACGAACCGCACAGCCTGGGCCCGCGGGCCGCGCATGCTCCGTTCGACGGGTATCCGGCCACCGCGTCCAGCCGCCGGCTACGCGGCCTTGTGCGCTGCGGCCCATTCGAGAAACCAGCCACAGATCTGCTCGCCTGCCAGCACCCCGGCCACCTCGGTACAACTGACATGCGGGGCTGACCAGCCGGATTCGAACAGCTCGCCGTGTCGCGGCTGAATACCAAGGTCGGCGGCCAGCAACAAGTCCGCGTCCAGCAGCGAATCGCCAGCGGCCAGCAACAGATCAGCCTCGATCCGCCGAGCCACCTCGGCCACCGCCGCAGACTTGGTCAGCGACCGCGGCACCCAGTACAGCTTGCGTCCCTGCAACGAGGTGCTCCAGCCCAGGCCATCGGCCCATGCTGTGATCTCGTCGATGAAACCGGACGGCATCTTCGCCCGGTCGATGACGGCATAGCAGAAGAGCGACGAGGCCGTGCGCAACTTCAGGGTCCAGTCCGGCGAACACGACTCGCTCACCCTCGCCCACACCTGATCGAGTGACGCGACCTCGGCAACCGCGTGCCGAACCCGCTTGTGCCAGGCTCGATCCAGCTCACCATCGACGAACAGCATTCCGCCGTTAGCGGCGATAGCGAAGCGCGTCGGGGCCGGCAACGTCACCCGCTCGAGCTGCCTCGGGGTACGGGTCGTGACTGGCACCAGCACCGCCGATCCGGCTAGCTCGACCAGCAGGCCGCTCGCGGTTTCGGTCATAAAAGACGCCTGTTTGCCCTCCAGCAGCTCGACACACCGCAACTTCGGCGCCTGGCCCGGTCCGAGCCCGAGCGCGGCCTTGGAGTAGATCAAGGTGCGGTCCAGGTCGGCCGCCACAAGCACGGTGCCGGTCATCGGGCGTCCCTGCTGAAACCCGGCCGGATCAGGCCGACGCAGCTATAGGCCAGTTCGTCGACCAGCTCGACCGCCACGCCGCGCTGGGCCGCAAGCAAGCGCAGGTGCCCGAGGCCAGCGGCCGCGTCCCGGCGCATCAGGATCTTCCACGGGACCCGACGCAGCAACACCCGGGTGGTCTCCCCGACTCCCGGCTTCACCAGGTTGACGTCGTTTATGCCGTACCGCGCGGACAATTCCGCTACCGCTCGCCAGCCGGCCCAGGTCGGGTCACGGTCTTGCACAGGCTCGGCGGATCGGACCTCATCGCACACCTCGTCGAACTGGGCGCTGACGGCATCCAGGAACTCGTTCGAGACGTCAACACCCGATAGCTCAGCGTAGAACTTCGCGCCGTGAAACTGATCCGGCCCGATCA
>JBDSAN010000184.1:0-3595 GCA_039922115.1 Jatrophihabitantaceae bacterium | reverse complement strand
AGCGCACCATCGCCACCCACTGGGCCGGAATGCCCCGGGCGTCGCGGGTGTAGAACCGCTGGGCGACCTGATGCTCAATCAGGTCGTACAGCCCGGCCGCCTCGACCGCGTCGCGGTGGTCATCGGTGGTGCCGGTCAGCGAGTCGTTGGCCGACGGGATCTCCCAGCCGTTCTTGCCGTCCTCGCACCACTCGTCCCACCAGCCGTCCTTGATCGACAGGTTCAGCCCGCCGTTGAGGGCCGCCTTCATGCCGGACGTGCCGCAGGCCTCCAGCGGGCGCAGCGGGTTGTTCAGCCAGACGTCGCTGCCCCAGTACAGGTAGCGGGCCATCCCGATGTCATAGTCGGGCAGGAAGGCGATCCGGCCGCGCACCTCGGGGTCGTCGGTGAACCGGACCAGCTGGGCGATCAGTTCCTTGCCGCCGTCGTCGGCCGGGTGCGACTTGCCGGCCACCACGATCTGCACCGGGCGCTCAGGGTCGGTCAGCAGCTTCTTCAACCGGGCCGGGTCGCGCAGCATCAGGGTCAGCCGCTTGTAGGAGGGCACCCGGCGGGCGAAGCCGATGGTCAGCACGTCCGGGTCGAAGGCGGTCGCGATCCAGGACAGCTCGACGCCGGAGAAGCCGCGCTCGATGCTGGACTGCCTGATCCGGCGGCGGATCTCGTTGACCAGTCGCTCGCGCAGCTCGTGCTTGAGCTCCCACAGCTCGACGTCCGATATCTGGTCGATGGCGTCCCAGCCGTCGCCGGAGGCGAGGTCGTCCGAGCCGGCGGTGCGCTCGGCGAGGTCCAGGAACTCCCGGGCCATCCAGGTCGGGGCGTGCACGCCGTTGGTGATCGAGGTGATCGGCACCTCTTGGGCGTCGAAGCCGGGCCACAGGTTGTTGAACATCGACCGGCTCACCCGGCCATGCAGCTGGGCGACGCCGTTGGCGCGCTGGCCCAGCCGCAGCCCCATGTGGGCCATGTTGAACTTGGCCGGGTCCTCCTCGACGCCCAGCGCCAGGATCCGGTCCACCGGCACGCCGGGCACCTCGCCCAGGTGGGCGCGCACCAGGTCACGGTCGAAGCGGTCGATGCCGGCCGGGACCGGGGTGTGGGTGGTGAACACCGTGCCGGCCCGCACGGCGGTCAGCGCCTCGTCGAAGCTCAGCTTGGCCGGGCCGTCGGACAGCTCGCTGATCCGCTCGATCCCGAGGAAACCGGCGTGCCCCTCGTTGGTGTGAAATACCTCCGGCAGCGGGTGCCCGGTCACCGCGCAGTAGGCGCGGACGGCGCGCACGCCACCGACGCCGAGCAGCAGTTCTTGCAGCAGCCGATGCTCCGGGCCGCCGCCGTAAAGCCGGTCGGTCACCCCGCGGGCGGCCACGTCGTTGTCCTCGACGTCGGAATCCAGCAGCAGCAACGGCACCCGGCCTACCGAGGCCAGCCATACCTGAGCGTGCAGCAGCCGACCCTGCGGCAGTTGCAGGGTGACCCGGACCGGCGTCCCCTCGGCGTCGCGCAGCGGGGTGATCGGCAGGCCCTGCGGATCCAGCGATGGGTAGCGCTCCTGCTGCCACCCCTCCCGCGACAGCGACTGGGCGAAGTAGCCAGCCCGGTACAGCAGGCCGACCCCGATGATCGGTGCGCCGAGGTCCGAGGCTGCTTTCAGATGATCGCCAGCCAGGATGCCCAGGCCACCGGAGTACTGCGGCAGTACCTCGGTGATCCCGAACTCCGGCGAGAAGTAGGCGACCGCGGCCGGCAGTGGCGGCCGGTCGCCGGCGTCCGAGTTCGCCTGAAGCTCTTGTTGATGCTGATACCAGCGTGGCTGCTCGAGGTAGTCGCGCAGGTCATCGGACACGTCCTGCAGCCGGCGCAGGAACTTGCGGTCCTTGGCCAGCGCTGCCAGCCGTTCGGTGCTGACACCGCCGAGCAGCCGGCCGGGATCGCCGTGACATTCGACCCACAGTTCCGGGTCCACCGATTCGAGTAGGTCCAGGGACTCCGGGTGCCAGGACCAGCGCAGGTTGGCCACGATCTCGCCGAGCGGGGCAAGCTGGGGCGGCAGCGCGGCGCGGACCGTGAGTCGTCGTAGTGCCTTCATTCCGCATACCCTAGCGGCACTCGGTAGCGCTTACAGGTGCTCCCCTTTCTGTCAGTGCGCACGCTACGGTGGACGCGTGGCTGGACGACTTGGACTCAATTCCGTACAACCGGTAATAGCGCACGGAGAGCTGCCTTCCCGGGCGGTGATCGGCGAGCCGGTAGGCATCGAGGCGACGGTGTTCCGCGAGGGACACGACGCGGTGGCGGCATCGGTGCAATGGCGCTCGCCGGACGGCGTGCTGGCGCCGTTCAACCGGATGCACCCGCTCGGCGGTGGCACCGATCGCTGGCGGACCGAGGTGGTTGCCGACGTCAAGGGCAGCTGGAGCTACGTGGTCGAGGCGTGGAGCGACCCGCTCGGCACCTGGTACCACGCGGTCGAGGTGAAGTCCGACGCCGGGCAGGGCGCCGATGAGCTGGCCAACGACCTCGAGATCGGCGCCCAACTGTTCGAGCAGCTCGCCGACACCGCCGAGCAGGCCGACGAGGCTGACCAGTCCGGTACGGCTGCCCGGGCCGAGCTGGCCCGGGCGATCGCCGCCGACCTGCGCCGCACCGACGTCGACCTGCAGCTTCGGATTACCCGCGCGATGAGCCGGGAGGCGCGGCTGCTGGCCCATGATCACCCGGTGCGCGAGCTGATCACCCGGTCCCCTCGCTATCACGTCTGGGTCGACCGGCAACGCGCGCTCTACGGCGCCTGGTATGAGTTCTTCCCGCGCTCGATCAACGCGGAGCTGGCCAGCGACCCGGCCGACCCGGCGCGTCCGACCAGGCACGGGACGCTGGTGGATGCGACCAAGCACCTGGACTACGTCGCGGACCTGGACTTCGATGTGGTCTACCTGCCGCCGATCCATCCGATCGGCCGGGTCAATCGCAAGGGCCCGAACAACACCCTGGACGCCAAGCCGACCGACACCGGCTCGCCCTGGGCAATCGGTTCACCTGAGGGCGGCCACGACGCCATCCATCCCGAACTCGGCGACGAGGACGACTTCGCGGCGTTCGTGGCACGCGCCCGCGAGCTCGAACTCGAAGTGGCGCTGGACCTGGCGCTGCAGTGCGCCCCGGACCACCCGTGGGTCGACAAGCACCCCGAGTGGTTCACCACGCTGCCGGACGGCTCGATCGCCTATGCCGAAAACCCGCCGAAGAAGTACCAGGACATCTACCCGCTGAACTTCGACAACGACCCGTCCGGGCTGGCCGCCGAGGTCCTGCGGATCACCATGCTGTGGGTGTCACGCGGGGTGAAGATCTTCCGGGTGGACAACCCGCACACCAAGCCACTCAGCTTCTGGCAGTGGCTGATCGGCAACGTCAAGGCCCAGGACCCGGACGTGCTCTTCCTGGCCGAGGCGTTCACCCGGCCGGCGATGATGCACGAGCTGGCCCGGATCGGATTCACCCAGAGTTATACCTATTTTACTTGGCGAAACACCGCCTGGGAGCTGCAGCAGTACGGCGAGGAGCTGGTCGCCGCGGCCGACTACATGCGGCC
>JBDSAN010000183.1:0-11587 GCA_039922115.1 Jatrophihabitantaceae bacterium | reverse complement strand
AAGTCCATCGGCGCCAACCCCGGTGCGTAGACCGCGGCCAGCCTGGCCGGCACGTCCAGTGCCCGCAGCATGGCGATCACCAGGTGCGCGTAGTCCCGGCAAACTCCTTGCCGTTGCAGCAAGGTATCCACCGCGCCGTCGGTCGGCCCGCTGCTACCCGGCACGTAGCGAAGCCGGGAACCGACCCAGGACGAGACCGCGGCGAGCAGTTCAGCGGCGCCGTCGATGCCTGCGAACTCGGCGTGCGCGATGGCGCCCAACCGGTCGGATTCGGCATATCGGCTCGGACGAAGGTAGGCGATCCGGTCCGCGTCGCTGACTCGCGGCGGAGCAGCGTTGCCACGCACGGTCGCGCTGTAATCGACGGTCAGGTTGCCGACCCGGGGCAGGAACACGTGCGCGCGGGCCGCGTGCGGCATCGTCACCTCGGTCACCGCGATCGGCACGCCGTCGCAGCAAACCCGGATGCTCTCCTGCAGGCCGGCCGGCGCCATCCCGGACACCGCGACCTGCAGGATGATCCGCAACGGTTGGTGAACCAGCAGGCTGAGGTGGCTGGCGACATGTCGATCGGGTTGACTCACCCGACCAGTATCCGCTGCCCTCGGCCCTGACCATCACCACCTAGATCGGTCGATGCCGGGTGGCCTGAGCAGCAATGGTCGGGCACCCGGCATGATGAGCTGATGCCTGAATTGATCGAAGTCGCCAGCGGGGTGCTGGTGGCGACCAGCCGGCGCTACGCAACCACCAGCACCATCGTGGTCAGCGCGACGACGGCGATGCTGGTGGATCCGGCCTGGGAGCCCGACGAGCTTGCTGCTATCGCCGATGCGCTGGCTGAGCGCGGCCTGCGCGTCGGCGCCGGTTTCGCCACCCACGCCCACCACGACCACCTGCTCTGGCATCCGCGCTTCGGCGACGTGCCGCGCTGGGCCTCGGCACGCACCGTCGAGCTCGCCGTCGAGCACCGCGACGAGCTGCTGGCGATGCTCGGACCGGACTGGCCGAGCGAGCTGGCCGGGGTGTTTGCCCGGTTGCAGGTCGCGGTCGAGGACCTGCCCGGATCGGACGCCGAGCCGGTGCTGCTGATCGAGCATGACGGGCACGCGCCGGGCCACACCGCGCTGTGGCTGGCCGAGCGCAGGGTGCTGATCGCCGGCGACATGCTCAGCGAGATCGAGCTGCCGCTGCCGCACAACCCGGACGACCTGGCCAGCTACCTGAACGGGCTGGAAGTGCTGGCGCCCTACGTAAGCAAGGCAGCGGTGCTGATCCCCGGCCACGGCAGCCCGTCCTTCCACCCGGTCGAGCGCCTGGATGCTGATCGGCGTTACCTGGACGCGCTGATCGCCGGCATCGAGGTCGCCGACCCGCGCCGCGAGCTGGCCGGGATGGCCGAGATACACCAGCGCAATCTCGAGATCGTCGGAGAATTCACCGGCCGCTGAGCCTCAGCTTCAGCTCAGGTGCTCAGCTTCAGCTCAGGTGCTCAGTTGCAGCTCAGGTGCTCAGTTGCAGCTCAGCTACCCAGCGACCTCAGTGCCGCCTCGGCCAGCCGCTGCGCCCGTTCGGCGCGCTCGAGCGCTCGGGTGCTACGCGCAAGCTCGCGCTCGGCGGTCGCAGTCGCCTTGGCGGCGGTGGCCGCCTCCGCTCGCGCGGTCACCAGGTCGGCTTGCAGTTGCTGGATCCGGTCGGCGAGGCGCTGCTCGCCGGCCTGTGTCTCGGCCAGCCGTTCGGTCGCGGTCGCGGCAGCTTCAGCTGCCACCGCCAGCGCCGATTCGGCTTGTTTCAAGCCGCGTTCGGCCAAGCGGACAGCGGCCGGATCGGATACTGCCTCAATCGAACCGGCCGATTCCGTTGCGCCATCAGCAGATTCGGTCGAGGCGGCCTGCTCGGTCGCCTCCGGCGTGACGCCGGCGGGCAGCTGCGGCACCAGGGTGAGCCGGCGCGGTATCGCCACCGCGTCGCTGACATCGACCTCGCCGAAACCGGAATAGCTCAGCGCGCTGGTCAGCCGACCCGATCGCACGGCGGCCTCGGCGCCCTCGTCGGCGATCGCCGCCTCGTAGGTGGCACGCAACTGGTTCAGCACGCTCTCGCCAACCTCGCGGCCAGCCAGGCCGCGGCTGAGCTCGACCAGCCGGCTCAGCAGCCGCTGCCGCTGCTCGGACAGCTCACGCAGTTGCTTGCCGCGCAGGTTGCGATGCGCATCGCGCAACCTGGCGCCGAGCTTGGCCAGCTCGGCAAGCTCGTCCGGCCGGGCCCGAACCAGCGCGTTGGCCAGCGCCGCGGCCAGCACCGGCTTCTTCAATGCGCCTATCTGGCGGGCCACATCTCGATCACCGGCGGCCCGGGCGGCCGCGACCAGGGCGGCCCGCCGGCTACCGAACCCGTCCAGCTCGGACGGGCTGAGGCCGTACAGTTCAGCGGCTGCTTCGTCGAGGTCGGTCATGGCAGCTGCGGTCCTAGCTCGTCGAGCCGGTAGCCGGTCGGGTACGTCCGGGTCCGGATCCGGTATGGCCGGCTGGCAGGTCGGGGCGGCCCGAGCCGGATGGCCAGCGCGCGAGCCCGAAGGCCGGCCCGAACCAGCCAGCGCGCTACCGCCGGCCCGGCCGGCAACCGCAGAGCAGCGGCCAGCTCGCGATCCAGCAGCAGGACGGCCGTCCAGCGGGCCAGCGGCCGCAGCGGTCGCGGGTACCAGGATCCGAGCAGCCGCAAGGTGGCATCGGCAACCGCCCGGCTAGCCGGGCGGTAGCCGAAGTGGGCTCGCTCGTACTCATCGAGCAGGTCGCTGAACTGCTGATATTGCAGCGGAATATCGGTCAGTCCCATCGCTTGGCCCATCGACCGCATGGCATTCGTCCAACCTGCGATCTCGACCGGATCCATTCGCCGCCAACCGAACTCGGCATTCCAGCGAACCGGCATCACCACGAAGGTGGCCAGCGTGTAGAGGTAGTCGGCGTTGCCGATCCGGTATCGGTGATGGATCTGGTTGAGCCGGCCGGCCGCCGCGCTGCCACCCTCGCTGCCGGCGTCATCGAGCCAGATCTCATAAAGCAGCACGACGGTGTCGTCGTAGCGCTTCTGCGCGGCCCGCTCGAACTCGCCGGTGCGGTGCAGCAGCGCACCGATACTCGGTACCGCGTAGGTCCGAAACAGCGCCAGTTCCAGCGATCGCACCATGTCCCAAGGGAATTCGTACTCGGTGAGCAGCCGGGCGATGCGGTGCTGGTCGGTGACCGGGTCCAGCGCGCGAGCCTGATCCAGCCGCTGCCAGCGGCTCCGGCGCTGCCAGCCGAACCCGCGCATCAGCCCACCTGCTTGCCCAGGTGCACCGATGTCTGAAAGTCGGCATAGTGGCCGAACACCGGCACCGGCTGGTAACCGGCTGACCGGTACAGCGCGATCGCCTCCGGCTGCTTGCTGCCGGTCTCGAGCAGCAGCCAGCGGGCCCCGTGCTCGCTGGCCGTCCGTTCCAGAAATGCCAGCATCTGTCGAGCGAATCCGGCTCCACGAGCGGCCGCGGCGACATACATTCGCTTGAGCTCGGCGGCCGGACTGGCCCAGCTGGTCTGCGGGTGATCGGGCTGGTGCAACCGCCAGCCACCCATCGCGACCGGCACCGATTCCCGGTAGCCGATCGCGAACAGTCCGTTCGGCAGCCGGAACTCCGCCGGCTCGATCGGTGACTCGTCCGGGCCGCCGTAGCGCTGCACGTACATCTGCTGCACCTCAGTGGTCAACCGGCCGGCATCGGGATGGTCGTAGCCGACCTCGCGGATCTCCAGTTCTGTCACCCGGCCATTGTCCAACGCCGGCCCGGCCGGTGGCAGCGCGACCCGCGATCGCCGCGCATCAACGATGCGCGGCCGACCGGTCGTCGAAGCGCTGGTTGAGCAGTTCGGTGACCGCCTCGGCAGCCAGCGGGCGCGAGAGCAGGTAGCCCTGCGCGTGCAGGCAGCCCAATGCGATCACCTGGCGCAGCTGCTCCTCGTCCTCGATGCCCTCGACGGTGGCCGCCAGCGACAGCGCGTCAGCTACCTGCAGGACGGCGCGCAGCAGCGCTGAACTGCTCGGCTCGCCGCCGATCCGATCGACGAACGACTTGTCGATCTTGACGCTGTCCAGCGGGAAGTTCACCAGGTGTCCCAGCGAGGAGTAGCCCACGCCGAAATCGTCCAGCGCCAGCGCCACCCCGATCTGCTTGAGTTCGGTGAGCACGGTGACCACGTCGACGTTCGGACTGGCCAGGCTGGTCTCGGTAATTTCCAGCACCAGCGCCGATGGTGGCAGGCCGGCCACCCAGAGCGCCTGGCGGACGTCGGCTACCAGGTTGTCCTCGGACAACTGGCGGGGCGACAGGTTGACGCTCACGGTCAGCTTCTGCCGGTTCGGAATCGTCCGGCGCCAGAGCGCGACCTGGGCGCAGGCCTGGCGCAGCACGGCCGAACCGAGCCGGTCGATCAGCCGGGATTCCTCGGCCAGCGGGATGAAATCGGCCGGCGAGATGAGCCCGCGCTCCGGGTGCGGCCAGCGGACCAACGCCTCGACCGAGACGATCTCGAAAGTCTTGAGGTCGATCACCGGCTGGTAGTGCACGATCAGCTCGTCGTTGTCCAGCGCCCGTTCGAGGTCAGCCTTCAGGGCAAGCCGGGCGACGGCTTCGGCGTGCATCGGCGGCGCGTAGCGATGGCAGCGGCCACCGCCGTTGCGCTTGGCGGTGTACATCGCCAGGTCGGCGTTGCGCAGCAGTTCCGAGGCATTCTCATCTGCCATCGGGGTGGCGATGCCGATGCTGGCCCGGATGGTCAGCGACTGGCCGTCCACCTGCAGCGGCCGCGATACTGCCGCCAGCACCCGTTCGGCGGCGAACACCGCGTCCTCCGGCTCGCCGAGCCGATCCAGCAGCACCACGAATTCATCGCCGCCGAGCCGGGCCGCGATGTCACCGAATCGCAAACATGCTTGTAGCCGCTCGGCAACCGCGATCAGCAGCCCGTCGCCCACCACGTGCCCGAGGCTGTCGTTGACGGTCTTGAAGTCGTCCAGGTCGAGCAGCAGCACCGCCAGGCTGGACTGCGGCCGGCTGGCCGAGGCCAACGCCGCGGTGAGCTGGGAGATGAAGTAGCTGCGGTTGGGCAGTGGCGTCAACGGGTCGGTGAAGGCCTGCGCGCGCAGTTCCTGCTCCAGCTGCCGGTGCAGCGTCATGTCCCGGAAGCTCCACACCCGCCCGACCGGCAGGCCGTCGATCAGCTGCGGCTGGGAATAGCGCTCGTAGTAGCGGCCATCGAGAAATTCCAGTGCGTCGTAGCTGCACTCCATCGGGGTGGCCATCAGCCGGTCGACGCCGCGGCTGAAAGTGTGCGGCTCGACCAGCTGGCTCAGCACCGAGGCACGCAGATCGTCATCGCGACCGGCTTGCAGGACGGCCGGGTCCAGCCGCCACATGTCGACCATCTTCTGGTTGTAACCGAGGACCTGCCCGGACGAGCTGACCACCAGGATGCCGTCGGCGGTCGATTCCAGGGTCGCTTCCAGCAGCGACATCGAGTTGCTGACCCGGGAGTGCTCGGCATCGCGTACGACTGCCACCGTTGCCAGCCCGGCCGCCCAGCCGGCCAGGTCGGCGTCATGCAGTTGAACCACCGCCGGGCTCGGGTAGTGCAGGCTGACCCGGCCGAGCGGCCGGCCGTCCGGGCCACTGAAATCAGCCTGGTACTGCGGCCGGCCGAGTGCGGCCAGCTCGGCCATCAGCAGCTGCCCGGTCGAGGACAGCAGCAGGCCGGTCGAGTCGGTGTCGGCGGTGTGCAACTGGATGACGCACCGGCCGGCGCCACTGATCGCCTCGGTGGCGGTGGCCAGCTCGACCAGGCTTCGGTTCACCTCATCACCGCGGGCGACCCGGTCCAGGATGTCGGCGTGCTCGGCCAGTAACAGTTCGGTGCGCTTGCGCTCGGTGATCTCATACAGCAGGCCATGCTGCACCACGCCGTAGGACTCGACCTCGGCAATCAGCGCATCGTCGAGAACCCAGATGACCTGCCCATCGCGGCGAATCATCCGGTATTCATGCTGACTGCGGCCAGTCAGCGGGCCGAATTCCTCGGCCTGCAGAATCCGATCGCGATCAGCCGGATGCAGCAAACCTGCCCACAGGTCCGGGTTGGCAATCAGCTCATCTGGCCGATACCCGAGAATCGGCTCGATTTGCGAGCTCGCATAGAGCCAATGCCCGGCGGCGCCGGATTCAGCGACATAGATTGCGGCCGGCAACCTGTCGACCAGTCCGGCCAGCACCAGCTCGCCAAGCCGGCGAGTGCCGGCCCAGGGCGGTCGCAGCCAGTCGGGATCGGGCCCCACAGCCTGCATCGGATGCATCAACACTCGCTATCTGCTCAGCCTGGCCAATGGGCCTATTGATTCCACACGCAGAATTAACGATCTCATGTCCGGCCCGTTATCGCAGCCCGGAGCGCAGATTCGTTCAGCTCAGTGGCTCAATCGTCATAACTGCCGCCACTTGCTGCGGGATAACCTCCCATCAAACCGGAAATAGCGCGCCAATCCTATCCCTTAGTGATCCACTATGGCAGCCAACTCGCGAGAATGGGAAGGGCTGCCCGGATAGCCGATCGTTGCGCATTCCGGCCGTCCCGTGACTGCTATCCGGCCGCAACAACCAGGAAATTCCTGACAATTTGCTGTGGCTATTTTGGGATGAAATGCCTACCGGTTGTGACCATCGAGTACCGGCTACTTGCTCAGGGTGACGAGCCGATTACCCCTAGATTGACAAGTAAAACGCTATCGACACGGTCCTTCACGAGCACTTGACATGAAGTCATTGTTAGTGAATCGTTCGGGACGTCCCACCAACACGGGGCACGGGTGAGCATCGATCCGCTGGGCGACCTGGTCGCCACGGCCCGGCGGGGAGCTAAGGCGAAACCGGCACCTGGCAAGAAACCAATCCGGGGGGCCGTCGCTATGTCAGGTAGCCAGCACAGATCGCGCCGCACATTCATATCCGGTGGCAGCGCCCTGCTCGCGATCGGCGGCAGCGGCCTGGCCTACACCTACTGGACCACCTCCCGAAGCGGCACCCGGCGGGCAACCATGACCGCTCTCGGAAGCCTCGGCCTGCACGCCTGGACGGCGAGCGGGCCCGGCCAGCGGCGATCGAGCGGCCTGCTCAGCGCCTCGACGATCGTCCGCTCCGGCGGCCGGCACCGCGCGCAGACCCGGCGGGCCAGCCTGCTCAGGCACTACCTCAGCACCCTCACCGGCCGGTCCGGCCGGCAGTTACGACCGCTACATCGGTTTTCACTCAGCTAGCCGCCGGGAACGCTCCCGCCCCAGCAATCCCTGCGAGCCCGGCTACCGCCGGCAACCGACCGAAAGAGTGACCTAACCGGTGGCACCGATGATGCGCCGATCCTGGCCGACGATGATGCTGACCGTCATCGCGCTGATCGGCGTGCTGGCGGTGCTGCTGCTGACCGGCACCCGAGCTGGCAGCGACACCAGGTTCGAACTGTCCAGCGCACCCACCACCTCGACCGTGGTTCCCGGCGGTAGTGCCGAATTCCAGATTCAGATCAAGGCGATCGGCCGATTTCACGGCTCGGTAGCGCTGGGTACCAGCGTGCTGCCGGACGGGGTAACAGCCGGCTTCGACCGCGGGCTGGTGAGCCTGGGCTCCGGCCGGCCGCTGGCCAGCGCCATCCTGATGGTGCGGGTGAGCCCGAGCGTGTCGCCGGGGACGCTCGGCCTCGGCGTGGTGGCAACCGTCGGGCGGCAGCTGGTGACCAGCAACCTGACCCTGCGCATCGTGCCGACCAGCATCACCGACGCCGGCCCGCCGCCGGTGACCAGCCACCCGATGTTCGCGGTACCCGGCACCGCCAGCCTGCCGGGCCGGCTGCGCCCGCCGGCCCGGGTCGCGATCTCGGTGAAGCTGATCAACCCCCACCATCAGCCGCTGCTCGTCCAGCGGGTGCAGCTTCGGGTGCTCTCGACCAGCAAGCCCAGTTGCCGGCCGAGCTACTTCACGATCAGCTCCTACACCGGTCGGTACCCGCTGCGGCTACCCGCTGGCCAGGCCCGCACGCTGGCCGCGCTGGGGGTGCCGGCCAGCCAGTGGCCGCAGCTCAGCGTGCTGAACCGGCCCACCAGCCGTGCCGCCTGCGCCGGGGTCACGGTCGTGCTGCACGTGGTCGGCACCGCCACCACCGGTTAGCGCGCCGGCTCACCGGACCGGCTCACCGCACTGGATCACCGCACCGGCAGCGCGATGTTGACGATCAGCCCACCGCCGGGAGTGTCGTCCAGGCTGATGGCGCCGTGCATCGATTCGACGAAGCCGCGAGCGATGGCCAGCCCCAGGCCGACCCCCGCGCCGGTGCTCACCGCGCGGTCGTCCCGGCGCTGGAACGGCTCGAAGACGGCCTGCCGGATCGCCGGTGCGATGCCAGGCCCGCGATCGAGCACCTGCAACTCGACGGTCTCGCCCTGCTCGCGTGCTATCACCCGCACCTGAGCGTCAGCCGGGCTGTAACGCAGCGCGTTTTCCAGCACGTTCGCGATCACCCGCTCCAGCAAGCCGGGATCGGCCAGCACCTCGGGCAGCTCGTCGGGGACGTCCAGCTCGACCTGGCCGGCGTTGGACACCATGCTCAGCGCCCGGTTCACGATGTCGTCGACACCGACCGGCTGGATGGTGACCGACAGCGCGCCGGCCTGTAGCCGGGACAGGTCGAGCAGGTTGGTGACCAAGGCGGTCAGCCGATCCAGCGCCTGGTCGGCGCTGGAGAGCAGCTGCTGGCGATCGGCCTCGGTCCAGTCGATCTCCTCGCTGCGCAGGCTGGACACCGCCGCCTTGGCCGACGAGATCGGGGTGCGCAGGTCGTGACTGACCGCGTTCAGCAGCGCCGTCCGGGCCCGGTCGGTCTCGGCCAGCTCGCGGGCGGCGCCGGCCGCGTCAGCCAGCTGCCGCTGCTGGTAGGCGACCGCCACCTCGGTGGCGAAGGCGGCCAGCAGCCGCTGGTCCTCGGCGGCCAGCTTGCGACCGCGCAGCACCATCAGCAGGTCGGTGCCGACCGGAACCTCGGTGTCGGCGTCCTCGGGTCGCTGGCACGGATCGACGCCCACCGAGGCGACCAGTTGCCAGCCGCCGCGCGGACCCATCGTCGGTGACTCCGAAACCTGCCGCAGCACCGCCACGCTCTGCACCGCGAAGGTTTCGGCGACCCGCTCGATCAGGGCCGGCAGCGCCTGCTCGCCGCGCAGCAGGCTGCCGGCCAGGGTGGACAGCGTCTCGGCCTCGGCGTTGGATCGGGCGGCCTCGACGTTGCGCCGCGCGGCCAGGTCCACCACCCGCGAGACCAGCACCGCGATCAGCACGAACACCGAGATGGCAAGGATGTTCTCCGCGCCAGAGATGGTGAAGGTGTGCAGCGGCTCGGCGAAGAAGAAGTTCAGCAGCAGGCTGGCCGCGATCGCGGCCGCCAGCGCCGGCCAGAAACCACCGACCAGGCTGCAGATAACCACCACCAGCAGGAACAGCAGCAGGTCACTACCGAAGCTGATACCGCTGCGAAAGCGCGCGCACACCGGCACCAGCACGGCCAGCAGCAGTACCCCGACCAGCATCCCGAGAAGCTGGCGCTGCCGGGTCAGGCCGCTGGTCAGCTTCGGTAATACCCTTCCCTTACCGATGTAATCGTGACTGACCACGTGCACGTCGATGGTGCCGGACCGGCGGGTGATGGTCATGCCGGTGCCCGGACCGGTCAGCGCGGCCACCACCGGGTTACGCCGGCTGGCCCCGATCACGATCTGGGTGCCGTTCTTGGCACGGGCGAAGTCCAGCACCGCATCCGGGATGCTCTCACCGATCACCGAGTGGAAGCTGCCACCCAGCGATTCCACCAGTAGCCGCTGCTGGTCCAGCGAGGCGATGGACGAGCCGGCCAGACCGTCGCTGCGCGCGATATGCACCGCCAGCAGGTCACCGCCGGTGGTACGGGCGGCGATCCGGGCGGCGCGGCGGATCAGCGCGTCGCCTTCCGGGCCGCCGGTGAGCGCGATCACCACCCGCTCCTTGGTCTCCCAGGTGGCAGCGATCCCGTGCTGCTCGCGGTAGCGCTGCAACCCCTCCTCAACGCTGTCGGCGAGCCAGAGCAGGGCCAGCTCGCGCAACGCGGTGAGGGTGCCGGGCCGGAAGTAGTTGGTCAGCGCGGCGTCGATCTTGTCCGGCTGGTAGACGTTGCCGTGCGCGAGCCGGCGGCGCAGCGCCTCTGGCGTCATGTCCACCAGCTCGACCTGCTCGGCGGCCCGGACCACCGAATCCGGCACGGTTTCCCGTTGCGGCACACCGGTAATCGCCTCGACCACGTCGTTGACCGATTCCAGGTGCTGGATGTTGACTGTGCTGATCACGTCGATGCCGGCTGCAAGCAGCACCTCGATGGCCTGCCAGCGCTTGGCGAAGCCCGAACCGGGCACGTTGGTGTGCGCCAGCTCGTCGACGAGTGCCACCTCAGGACGCCGGGCCAGCACCGCATCGACGTCCAGTTCGGTGAACTGGCCGCCGCGATAGTTCAATTCGAGCCGGGGCAGCACCGGCAGGTTACCGATCCGCTCGGCGGTGTGCTGGCGGCCGTGGGTCTCCACGAAGGCCACCACCACGTCGGTGCCACGCTCGAAGCGCCGGTTGCCCTCGTCCAGCATCCGGTAGGTCTTGCCCACGCCGGGCGCCGCGCCGAGGTACACCCGCAACTGACCTCGCCGCTTGCCGGAGGCCGGTTGATCCATCGACTGCTCCCGAGTTGCTGCCAGCGAGCCCGGTCAGCCGGGCGCGTCCCCACTCTACGACCGCGCTGGCGCGGCGGCCGGACCCCCGGCGAGACGTAGCTCGCAGCATCGCACGTGCCCCGCGAGGATCGCGCTAGGAAACCGTGATGAAGCAGCTCCGGGATCGGACACACGCGATTCGCTCACGTCGGCAGGTCTGTAATCGCTGAGGTCACGTCCGCTGTATTCGCATGCTTTTGGAGCTACCAGTGTCAGATCTCGTGTTCATCGGCCTCACTCTCGCGATCTTCGGCCTGCTCGCGCTCGCCGTGAAGGGGGCCGAGCGACTGTGAGCACCGCCAACGTTATCGGCCTGGTGGTTGCACTCGCGGTGGTCATCTACCTGGTGATCGCCCTGATCTTTCCGGAGAAATTCTGATGAGCACGACGACGGCCGGCCTGATCTTTGCCGGCAGCCTGATCCTGGCGCTCGCGCTGGTGCACGTCCCGCTGGGGGACTACCTGGCCCGGGTGCTGACCGGCAAGCGCCACCTGGCGGTGGAGCGGGTCATCTACCGGGCCGGTGGCATCGACGCCGACGCCGACCAGAGCTGGTCTCGCTACCTGCGCTCGGTGCTGGCATTCAGTGCGGTTTCGGTCCTTTTTCTCTATGCATTCCTGCGCTTGCAGCAGCATTTCTGGCCGCCCTACGCGGTGCCGCAGATGTCGTCCGGGCAGGCTTGGAATACCGCGGCCAGCTTCGTCACCAACACCAACTGGCAGAGCT
>JBDSAN010000182.1:0-4643 GCA_039922115.1 Jatrophihabitantaceae bacterium | reverse complement strand
CGCCAGCCTGTTTGCCTTGCGGATGCGGGTGGTTCGGCTTCAGGCCAAGTACACCACCGCACTGTCGGCGATCCCCGCGCTCGGCCAGATCGGGGTGCTGCTGCTCGGCGGTTGGCTGGCGTTGCGGGGCGAGATCACGCTCGGCACCTTCCTGGCCTTCTCCACCTACCTCGGCCAGCTGGTCTCCCCGGTACGCGGCCTCACCGCGTTGTTGACGGTCGGCCAGCAGGCTCGGGCTGGCGTCGAGCGGGTGCTGGAGGTGATCGATTCATCGCCAGAGGTGCGCGACCGCGCCGACGCCCAGCCGGTGCCCGACGGCCCGCTGAGCCTGCGCTTCGAGGACCTGCGCTTCGGCTACACCAGGTCCGAGCCGGTGCTGCGCGGGCTGAACCTGACCATCGAACCGGGCGAGACGGTGGCCATCGTCGGCGGCGCGGGCTCGGGCAAGTCCACCTTGGCGATGCTGGTGCCCCGGTTCTACGACCCGCATGCAGGGTCAGTGTCGGTTGGCGGCCTCGACATCAGCCGGCTGCGGCTGGCCGAGCTGCGCTCGGTGATCGGGATGGTGTTCGAGGACAGCTTCCTGTTCTCCGACAGCATCGCGGCCAACATCGCCTACGGCCGTCCGGACGCCAGCCGGGCCCAGGTGCAGGCCGCTGCTCAGGCGGCCGAGGCGGCCGAGTTCATCGCCGAATTGCCTGACGGTTACGACACGATCGTCGGTGAGCGCGGCCTGACCCTGTCCGGTGGCCAGCGGCAGCGGATCGCGCTGGCCCGGGCGCTGCTCACCGACCCCCGGATCGTGCTGCTCGACGATGCCACCAGCGCGGTCGATCCCCGGGTCGAGGCCGACATCCTGGCCACCCTCAGCCAGCTGATCGACGGCCGGACCACGCTGCTGATCGCGCACCGCCGGTCTACCCTGACCCTGGCCGACCGGATCGCGGTGCTGGACGAGGGCCAGGTCGCCGACATCGGCACCTTCGATGAGCTGATGGATCGCTGCCCGCTGTTCCGGCTGCTGCTCGGCGGCCCGGGCGAGGACGCCGAAGGCATCGATGCCGGCGAGCTGGCGGTGCCCGGGGATGCCGCGCTGCCTGCCGAATCCGGTGCGTTGTGGCGTCCGGTCAGCACCGGTTCAGCAGCAGCATCGCCGGCTGCCCTCAGCCGGTCCAGCGGCGGTGGCCGCGCCGGGATGGGTGGGCCGGGGCTGCTCGACGGGATGCCGGCCACCCCGGAACTGCTGGCCCAGGTTGCCGCGTTGCCACCGGCCCTGGATCGTCCCGACGTCCCGGACGAGCGGGCTCGGGCCGCCGATCCGCTGTTCGGCCTGCGCCGGCTGCTGGCCCCGCTACGGCTGGTTTTCATCCTCGGCATCGCGCTGATCGGGCTCGACACCGTCCTGCAACTGGTACTACCGGCCCTGATCCGAACCGGCATCGACCAGGGCGTCGGCGAGCACCACGGCCGGACCCTGGTGCTCGTGTCCGGCCTGGCGTTGGCGGTGCTGCTGGTGGACTGGCTGGTCAGCGCGGCCGGCCAGCGGCTGACCGGCCGGACCGGCGAGCGGCTGCTGTACACGCTGCGGGTCAAGAGCTTCGCCCAGCTGCAGCGGCTCGGCCTGGACTACTACGAGCGCGAGCTCGGCGGCCGAATCATGACCCGGATGACCACCGATGTGGACGCGCTGTCCAACTTCCTGCAGACCGGGCTGGCTACCGCGCTGATCAGCGTGCTGACCCTGGTCGGGGTGCTGATCGCGTTGCTGCTGCTGGACCTGCGGCTGTCGCTGGTGCTGATCTGCATGCTGCCGGTGCTGTTCGCCGCGACCTTCGCGTTCCGCCGGCTGGCGGTGCCGGCCTACACCGAGGCGCGCGAGCGGGTGAGCACGGTCAACGCCCAGTTTCAGGAGAACGTGGCCGGGGTCCGGGTCGCGCAGGTGTTCAGCCGGGAGCGGCACAACGCCCGGACCTTCCTGTCGATGGCCAGCGACTACCGCGACTCCCGGATGCGCGCCCAGACCTACATCGCGGCCTACTTCCCGTTCGTGCAGTTCCTGGCCGACCTGGCCGGCGCGCTGGTACTGGCCTTCGGCGCGCAACGGCTGTCCCAGCACACCCTGTCGGCCGGCGCGCTGATCGCGTTCTTCCTGTACCTGGATGCCTTCTTCGGTCCGGTACAGCAACTGTCCCAGGTCTTCGACGGCTACCAGCAGGCCTCGGTCGGGCTGGCCCGGCTACGCGACCTGTTGCGCACGCCGACCAGCACGCCGCAGCCGGCCGAGCCGATCCCGGTAGCGGAGCTGATCGGCCAGATCACGCTCTCCGGCGTCGAATTTGCTTATTCAGCAGCGGCAAAGCCCGCTGTCCGGGAGATCGACCTGCAGATTCCGGCCGGCCAGTCGGTGGCGCTGGTCGGCCAGACCGGGGCCGGCAAGTCGACCTTGGTGAAGCTGATCGCCCGGTTCTACGACCCGACCGCCGGCACGGTCGCGGTGGACGGGCTCGATCTGCGTCAGCTGGACCTGACCGGTTACCGGCAGCGGCTCGGCTTCGTCCCGCAGGAGGCTTACCTGTCCCCCGGCTCGGTGCGGGACGCGATCGCCTACGGTCGGCCCGGGGCCACCGACGCCGAGGTCGAGCAGGCCGCCCGAGCGGTCGGCGCGCACCAGATGGTGGCCGGCCTGCGCGGCGGCTACCTGCACGAGGTGGGCGAGCGTGGCCGCAACCTGTCAGCCGGCCAGCGGCAGCTGATCGCGCTGGCCCGGGCCGAACTGGTCGACCCGGACGTGCTGCTGCTGGACGAGGCGACCGCCGCGCTGGATCTGGCCAGCGAGAGCCTGGTGACCGAGGCGACCCAGCGGCTGAGCCGGCACCGGACCACGGTGACGGTGGCGCACCGGCTGACCACCGCGGCCCGGGCCGACCGGATCCTGGTGCTGGCCGACGGCCGGATCGTTGAGGACGGCACCCACCAGGACCTGCTGGAACAGCAAGGCAGTTATGCCGGGCTCTGGCAGGCCTACCTGGACGGCGGGACGGCCGAGCCGGCCGGCAGTCAGCCCTCGGTCGGCTCCCGGACGTAGCCGGGCCCGTGGCTGAGCGCGCAGTCATCGGCCACGAAGGCCAGCGGCCCGTCATGGCGGTGGTCGGCCTGCAGCGTCGCGTGCTCGATCCGGTGCCGTTCGGACAGCACCAGCCGGACGTCACGAGCGACCTGGTGGCAATCGAAGCTGGCCTCGACCACCACGTGCGCAGACAGCGCGGCCTCACCGACCCCGAGGTCCCAGACGTGCAGGTCGTGCACCTCCTGCACACCGGCGACGGTAGCCATCGCCTGGCCGACATCGGCCGGATCGGTACCGGCCGGGGCAGCCTCCAGAAACACCCGGCCGGCCGCGGCGACCAGTCGCAGGCCGGTGTAGACCATCAGCGCCGCGACCAGCAGCGAGGCGATCGCGTCGGCTCGGGTCCAGCCGGTGAGCAGGATGATCGCACCGGCCGCCGCGGTGGCCAGGAATGCCCAGACATCGGTGACCAGGTGAGCCAGCGCACCGCGCACGTTCAGGCTCTGCTGGTTGGCCCGGCCGGCCAGCAATACCGCGATCGCGTTGACCGCGATGCCGAGCAAGCCGAGCGCCAGCATCGGGCCGCCGGCGACGTCCGGCGGGTTGATCAGCCGCCGAACCGCCTCGAACCCGAACCAGATCGCCAGCAACAGCAGGGTAATCCCGTTCGCCTGGGCCGACAGCGCGTCGAGCCTGGTGTAGCCGTAGGTGTAGGCGCCGGCGGCCGGTCGCTGGGCCAGCCGGGACGCGACGACCGCCACCGCGAGCGCGGCCGCATCGGTCAGCATGTGCCCGGCGTCGGTCAGCAGCGCCAGCGATCCGCTAAGCAGGCCGGCGGTCACCTCGGCGACCATGAACGCCAGGATCACCGCGAGCGCGGCGAGCAGCCAGCGCCGGTCGGTGGCAGCGGTTGCCGAAACGCCGTGGGCATGATCGCTGTGGGTGTGACCGCTCATGGTGCGCACGCTCCGGCAGCCGAACTGGTCGATGCGCTGGCGGTCACGAGTCCAGCGTGCGCTGGCCGAACCGGAGCGTCAACCGGCCTGCCGATCATCACCAGCCCAGCTGCAGCGGACGTCCCTCGGCGTAGCCGGCCGCGCTCTGCACGCCGACCACCGCGCGGTCGGCGAACTCGGCCAGCGTGCGGGCACCGGCGTAGGTGAACGAGGACCGCACCCCGGCGATGATCGCGTCGATCAGGTCCTCGACCCCCGGCCGGTCCGGGTCCAGGAACCGGCGGCCGCTGGAAATGCCCTCCTCGAACAGGGCCTTGCGAGCCCGGTCGAAAGCCGACTCGCCGGACGTCCGGCTGGCCACCGCGCGGGCCGAGGCCATCCCGAAGCTGTCCTTGTAGGCCCGGCCGTCAGCCGCGTGCTTGAGGTCACCGGGCGACTCGTAGGTGCCGGCGAACCAGGATCCGATCATCACCGCCGAGGCGCCGGCGGCCAGCGCCAGCGCGACATCGCGAGGATGGCGAACGCCGCCGTCGGCCCACACGTGCTTGCCCCGCTCAGCGGCCGCGGCCGCGCATTCGAGGACGGCGGAGAACTGCGGGCGGCCCACCCCGGTCATCATC
>JBDSAN010000181.1:0-11660 GCA_039922115.1 Jatrophihabitantaceae bacterium | reverse complement strand
TAGGCCGGGTGTCACCGGCCGCTTCGGCTTCGCGTCGTTGAACGGCTAGCGGCGCGAGCTCGTTGGCGATGTGGGGATGCAGCGGCCAGCAGGCGGGGATTTGACGGTCGCGTTGCCAGGTGTACTGCTGGTTGATCCAGGCAGCGACGTCTTCGAGCCAGAGGTAGAAGACTCGCCGTAATTGGGATCCGCAGGTAGCCGGGACCCAGGGTTTGGGCAGCTCGCTGATGGGGCCGATGGCTGCCTTCTCCTCCTTCGTGCCGTTGCGGGCCTGGTCGAGGGTGTGCAACGCGGCCCGGACGGCCGGCGGTGCGGTGGGGAATGGTTCGCAGATGAAGGTCATTCGGCGTCCTACGTGCTGGGCTGTCGGTTGGTGGGCTTGGGTGTGAGCTCGACCTTGGCGGCCGCTTGGTGCGCTGCGCGGGTGAGCTCGTCGAGGTCGAGGGTGGTGTTGCGGCGTTGCTCGATGCGCTGCAGGACGTCGTCGCGGCCGGTGAGTAGCTGCTGCCCGGTCGGGCCGGTGATGCAGCGGTGCAGGCCGGCGATGATGGGTGGGGCGTTCTCGGCGACGATGAGGGCTTGCCCGGGTGGCAGCTTGCGGATTTCGTCGGCGCGTAGGACTGGTTCTTTGTCGCGGCTGCGGGATCGGCCGCGCCCGCCTGCGCCGCTGGTGGTGGTGGTGCGGGTGACTACTTTGGGTCCGATCAGTTCGGACAGTCGGGTGTAGAACTTCAGGTTCTTCCCGCCACCGAAAGCGATCAGGTTGTTGGTGAGCCCGATGAGTGAGTCTGCTTCGGTGTCGCCGAAGCAGATCCGCAGCTGTTCCTCATCTTGCGCGGCCCATAGGTAGCACAGGCCCAGGTCGCGGTCGTTGGCCATGCTGGTGAGCAGCGATGGCAGCGGGGCGGTGGAGGGCAGTTCGTCGAGCACGGCCAGGAAGGAGGGGCAGAGTTTGCCGTGCGGGCTGCGGGCTGCCTCGGCTCGCGCGACGTCCAGGACGTGTTCGGCGACGGCGGTCATCAGCGGTGAGGCGGCGGAGTAGGGGTCTTCTCGACCGAGCAGGTAGATGGTGCCGTTGTTGCGGATCAGTTCGGCGATATTCGTTGCTGGCCGGTCGGGTGTGGGCACGCAGCGGTCGCGGAAGCTGGAGACGAAGAACATGCCCATCGCCTGCTGCACGGTGGAGATGGTGTTGCCGGAGGTGCGGTGATCCTCATTCAGGATCGCGCCGTGGAATTGGCCGTCGATGTGTTCCTCGGCGTGCGGGTGCCGGATCAGGATTTCCTCGACCGTCTCAGCCGTCTTGCGCGGGTCGGCCACCCAGGCGAGCACGTCGTGGAGAGTCCGGCCGGTCAGCGCCGCGGCGTGGAAGTAGGCGGTGAGGACCTTGATCGCTTCGGTGGCGTAGTAGCGGGCAGCTGCCTCGTCTGTGCCGCGGGCGAGTGCGCCTTTGATGGTGCCGGCAGCGAAGGCCTTCGCGCGTCGGCCGGCGATCTCGGCGCTGACGCAGCCTTCCAACGGGTCCCACACCAACGCCGGTTCGCCGGCGGCCAGCTCGAACGGATCCAGGACCCGGGTGGGTCCTCGGCGGGCGCGGGCGGTGACGGTGAGGGCGTAGTCCTGCAGCTTGGTCAGGGTGGTGAGCGCCGCGCCTTTGCTGCCCAGCAGGGCCGGGAACAGCACGTCCAGGGACTTACCCGAGCCTTGGGCGCCGATCACTCCGGTGGTGCGGTCGTAGCGGATCCACAGCGGCACCCGGGCCGGCCGGCGGGAGGTGCCGACCTGCCAGCCGCAATCCCACGGGTCAAAGCGCGCACCTGGTGACTTGCGGCGGGCGGTGGGGGTGCGTTTCGGCGCGGTCATCGGGTGCGCCTGAGCAGGCCGCTGGCCGGCGCGCCGTCGCTGGTGTTGTGATGACCGGTGCCCAGTGCCGATCGGCTGCGCGGGTAGAGATCGGGCCGGACCTGGCTACGTCCGGCCTGCAGGCGTGACTGGCCGAGCACGTCGCGGGCCTGCCGCCCGGTGGCGAAGCCGTCCTTGTCGGTGGCCGGGCGGGCGTGCAGCCACCAGAGCCGGCTGACCGTGAGCGCGGCGCCGATGAGGGGCATTTCCAGCGCAGTGACGAACGTGTAGACCAGTGCGGTGGCAGGTACCGGCGTGCCGGTTGGCAGTCCGTGTCCGGGCCGCCCAATCGCAAGGGTCGAGATCGAGGTGGGCACATGTCCGCTTGGCCAGATCCATATCCCACAGGCGTACCCGGCCACGCCCTGCCCGACAGGCAGCAGGACCAATGCGATCAGGCCGAGCATGACCCAGCCGGCCAGTAGCAGCACTGTCATCGGGCCGCCGGCCGCCGAGGTGTCGGATCGGTTCATCGGCTCGGTCCGATGGTCGGGGCCTGGATGGTGGCTGGGACCGGATTGTCCTGCAGGTGTTGTGCCTGAGCCAGCGCACTGCCGGCGCTGTTGGCGGTGGCCAGCTCGGCGGCCGCGGCGGTCTCGGGCTCGGCCGGCGGCATCGCCTCGGGGCATTGCTGCACCAGGCGGTGCTGCAGTTCCTCGGCCGCGCGCACGTCGGGCAGCGGGTTGTCGTGAGCCAGTGCCGGCAGGTGCTCCAGGACGTTGTAGCCGGCGTCGAACGCGCGGTCCAAGGCCTCGGCGAGCGCTGGCCAGTCCCGGCCGAGCACCAGACGCGGGTCGATCTGCCGGGCCGTCGGTGCCCATCGTTGCTGTGATTCACGGCTTGCTTGAGCAGCTGCTCGTTGCGCCTCCCGCGCCTGTTGGGCCAGCTCGCGGCCGACTTGTTCCACGCGCCGTTGCGCCTGGTCGGCCGCGCGCTGATTATCGCGTCTGAGCTGCTCAGAAGCCCGTTGCTGATCGCGTGCGACCTGCTCGGCGGCCCGTTGCTGATCCCGCCGCGCTTGATCGGCTTGCCGGCGGATTTCAGCGGCTTCCTGCTGTTGACGGGCTTGGGCGTAGCCGCGTTGCTGGTTGGCTTGGATGAGGGAATGTCCTGTGCTGGCAGCCGATTGCATCATCGATCCGAGGGTGCGGCCTGCGTGTTCGGTGCCGCCTGCGCCGTGCTCGCTGCTCATGCCGCTGGCTCCTGTTCTCGGGTGTCGGGTGTCGGGTGTGGGTCGCGGTCGAAGCGGGCGGAGGTCCGTTGCCCGCCCCAGTCGCGTTCGACGCTGGTCAAGGTGACGTCGATGGGGATGCCGGGTTCTTCAGCGCTGGCCTTGATCAAGAATTTGCCCGCGCCGGGTGGTGGTTTGCGGATCAGCCGTCCGTCCTGGTCGCGTTCGGGTTCGGTCATCGCGGCCTGGGAGATGGACCACCAGCGCGAGATTTCGGAGCGTTCGCTACCGGTGAGGGTGACGACGTCGTCCAGGCGGGCGATCTCTTTCTTGGTGGTGCCCCCGATGATCAACGCGCCGGCCCGCTCCACCATGCCGTCGGTGGTGCCCTTGCCGGTCTCGTTGATGTCGGCGATGGAGTGGCTGATCATGATCTGGCCGATGCCTTGACCGCGGTTGAGGCGGGTTGTTTCGTTCACCCGCTCAGGCAGCGATCCGCCGAGATCCATGACCCGCCACAGCTCGTCGAGGGTGAGGCAGTACAGCCGCCGGACAGCCAGACCGGCGTCGGCCAAGGCCTGATCGGCTTCCACTTGGGCGTAGGTGTCACCCCACGCGGCCAGCAGCACCGCGGCGAGGAAGCGGCTGTCACCGGACTTGATCGAGGAGGTGTCGATCACCATCGCGTTCGGGAACGCCTGGCGGCTGGCAGGTCGGGCGAACACGTCGCCGAACTTGCCGCCGATCAAGGCCCGCAATGAACGGCGCAGCGGCCGGGTGAGCCTGTCGTACTCCTCGACCTCGTCGGGCTCCAGTTCCAGTTCCTGCCAGATGCAGTTATGGCGTTGCCGAATCAGGGTGATCAGGTCGTCGATCACCGGCTCAGGGTCGCCGGCGGCGCGTGCGATGTGCAGGTGCCGCAACGCGGCGGCCAGCACCGACTCCTCGTAGTCCGCTACGCCGCTGCTGCGTCGCGACAGTTCTATCAGGCCAGCCAGGACGGTGACCGATCTGCCGATGGCCTCGGCGAATAGCTCACGACCGGCGGTGGACAGCTCCTGCTCGCGGGCAGCAGTGGCGGCGGCCGCGGCGTCGTGCAGTTGCCAGGACGCCGCGACCATGCCGCCGGGGTCGCACGGGTTGAACGCCCACCCGCCGGAGCGTTTCACCGTCCGGATTTCCCCGCCGAGTTGGCGGATCAGCTCGGTGTAGTCCGGTTTGGTGTCACCGGGTACCAGCAGGATGTAGCCCTGCGCGACCAGCCCCATCATGATCTTGATAGCGAGGGTGGATTTGCCCAGTCCGGGCCGCGCCAGGATCGTCACCGAGGGGTTGGACAGGAACCCGGCGTCGAACCAGTTGATGTGGTCGAAGCAGAACGGCTCGCCCGACCATTGGTGCCGCCCGATCGGGGTGCCGACCAGCGGCAGCCGGCCCGGTGAGGTCCACGGGTACATCCCGCACACATGGCGGGTGGTGCCGCGCCAGCGCAGCGGCACCGGCACGAACGCCGGCCGGCCGCCGCCGGCGCCGCGGATACCACGCGCCCCGACCGGTCGGCGACGGTCCGGCGCGCGCCGGCGCGCAGTGGTGGTGCTCATGTCGGGGTCCAGGTGCAAGTCGTCGCGGCGGACCGCGAACCAGCGCCTCATGTGTGATCTCGCAGCAGATCCGGGACCGCGGAGAGGTCAGCCGGTGCCAGACCCAGTCCGAGGCAAATAGCGAACGACGCGGCCTGACCGCCATAAACCTTGTCGAGGGTGAAGCGGCTGGACCGTCCGGCCCGCTCCACAGCGGTGCAGGCTTTGGGCAGCTCGGACGGCTCAGTGACGGTGACGGTGACCAGTACGGAAATGTCGACGACGCCGGCGCCGGCGGCTTCGTCGGTGGCTGCTGCCTGGGCGTTGTTGAGCGCCGCCTGGTCCTGGGCGTGCACGACACCCTTGCGTCGATTGGCGCGGTTGATCGATGCCTTGACGTCGCGGTCCAGCACTTCGCCCGCTTCGCCCTCATCGGTGGGTAGGTAGATGAACGTGACACGTTTGCGGGGCGCTTCGCGCATCGGCGCGACCAGTCGCTCCAGTACCCGATCGGTGTGCGTACCCGATCGGATCTTCAACGCTTCGTAGGTGACCGAGATCGCTCCGTCGTGGCGGTATTGGCCGTAACGTTCGGTGGCTGAGGTCGGCCCGCAGTCGTCCCATTCGATCCGGGGCGGATCGCCGTCGGCGCTCATCTCGGCGTGCCTGATGGCCAGCAGCGGGTTGTAGCCTTCCTTGATGCGCTGGGTGAGCTCGTAGGCCGCTAGTGGTGTGGCTGTCGCCGCGCCGGCGAGATTGAGCTGCACCGACAGCTCGGGTAGCCGCCGGCCGATCTCGTCCTTGGCTGCTTGCGCCCGCTGCTCTGAGCTACCGGGCGCGATGCCCAGCCCTTTCTCGGAGAAGGTCACGCTGACATAGCCGATGCTGGAGGTCACGCCCTGGGGCAGTTCCCGCGCCGCGGCGTGCAAGACCTCGCGTGCGAACACCGGCGCGGTCGGGTCGATGATCGCCTCGACGTGGGCGCTGAGCATCGCGCCGCCATCGGGTAGCGACTCCACTACCGCTTGGACCTGACGCACTCCCCCGGTGCGCCCGACCAGAGCGAGCAGGTTTCCCAGGCGTCGACCTTGAAGTCTCGGGTCTCGCGGTCGACGAGTGCACCACCTTCAGGCACCACCCGGAAGACGACCGCCCACTGGCGTGCGCGAGGGATCTCGATCAACGCGAACGGCCGGCCCAGCCCATCGGAGTCCACACTCCAACATTCCAGCTGGGCCAGCAGGCCCGGCAGGCGCCGCAACCGATCGCGAGTGACCCCGGTCAGGCCGGTTTGGGCCAGGCTCGCTCCGCGACGCTCGGCACGGCTGAATCGCCACCGCGCAGTCCATGCCGCATACAGAGTGCGTTCCCGACGATGAATGACCATCGGTAGGCACACCACCACCGTGATCAGCAGGAGTATCACGCCGGCCAACACACCGATGGCCATCATCGACATGACGGCGAGGGCCAAGGCTGTCATCCCGATCACCGACGGCACCAGCCGCAGCGGCCCGATGCCGGGTGAGACAGGCCGTCGCGACGCGTTGTAGGTCAACACCTCGGGCGGCTTAGTTTCGGTCATGGTGTGGTCCCTTCTGCGGTTCCTGATGAACCGGTCGCTGCGTTGGCCGCCTGCCCAGCGGCCTGGCCGAGCTGCGCGGCCGCGCCCGGCACGCCGGCAGCCGCCGCCGCGCCGCCACCGGCGCCGGCTCCGGCTCCGGTAGCGCCGGACCGCGAAGCACCCGCGCCAGCTGTTCCGCTGCCGCTGCTGCCTGAGGCCCCCGAGCCGGCCGATCCGCTTTGCCCGTTCCCCCCGCCGGATCCGGATCCGGCGCTGCCGCCCGCGCTGCCGCCCGGGCCAGTCGGCGAGCTGCCCGCGGACCCGTTGCCGGCAGATCCGGTCGCGCCTGCCGAGAACGGTTGCGCTGGACCGATGGAGTGGGTTTGCGGCGGCCCCGCCGCACCTCCGGCACCGCTACCGCGGCTGCCGGAGGCCTGCATCGCCAGCGCACCGCCGGTGCCGGCCAACGCTGCCGCGCCGCCGGCCAGGGTCCCTCCGCCGTTGCTGATCGCGGCAACGCTCGGTGTCACCAGGCGCATCAACGACGGCAACGCCAGAATCGCCACGCACAGCAGCAACAGCCCCGACAACACGCCGCGGAAATCGGTGGATTCTCCGATGAACGCGAACGCGGTCGCATACACCAGGACGGCGACCAGCTTGTACATCGCCCAGGAGATCAGCCAGGAGGTGAGCCGTTTGAACCAGTCCGATCCGGTCTTGGTCACCGCCGAGACCGCAGCTACCCCCCACACTCCGACCAGCAGAATGGTGATCGGAGCTCGCATCAGCATCAGCGCGGCTTGGGCGAGTGAGGCCACGCCGGCCCCGAGGTACAGCACGCTGGCCAGGGCCGAACCGAGCACCGGCACACCGCTGGAGGCCGCGGCGAGCTGGGCCATCCGCTTTCCGACAGCGACGTCGTTGACGCCGTGATCGAGAATGTGCTGCGCCCACTGGTCACACCCGGCGATCAGGGTGCCGAGCAGCAGCCCGCCGGCACCGGCGACGACGACCCCGAGCGCGATGCCCTTGGCGACCTGGCGCATCGCGCCGTCGTCGTTGATCCGTGCGTTCCACATCAACCGCAGTCCGGCCACCATCAGCCCGACTACCAGCGCACCCGCTTCCAGTGGCGCGGTCCATTGCTGGATCTCGGCCAGGATCGGGTTGTTCGAGCCCAGGTCCGGGCTCGGGGTGGACGTCCAGAAGGTGGCCAGAAACTTCAACGATTTACCGAACAGCTCAAACATCGCTTTGGCGAGCTCGTCCATGCCCGAGCTGGCGATCTTGCCGCCGACTCCGCCGACCACGCAGCCGATGACCTGCGTGGGGCCGCTGATGCAGTCACTCATCTCAGACCCCGGAGAAGGCGACGTAGCCGGACAGGTCGCTCAGGATCGGTGCCTCGGGCAGTTGATCCAGCGGCAGCGACTCATAGCGCCAGTCGCCGCCTTGCCACACTTCGCTGGCCTCGAAGCTGCGGATGAGCGTTGACCCGTCGTCGGCGTTGGTGAACCGCACCGCCATGTCGATGACGGCCCGGTCCGGGCCGTAGCTGAGGTAGCGAAAGCCCACGATCTGCGGCCTGATCGCCAGTTGGGTGACGGGTGCGGAGGCCAGTTCCGCAGCCACGCCCGCCCCGGTCGACATGGCGGTGATCTCGGCGCGCTGGTCGCCTGGATTGATCCATCCTGAGCGTGGCCAGGTTTGCAGCAGTGCCAGCAGCGCCCCGGTCGCGCCATGGGCGAAACCAGACGCGACTCCGCCGCTGACCCTGTCCGGTCCAGCGGTGGCCGAGTACGGCAACGCGACCTGGTCCACCAGTTGCCACTGGATCGGCGACGGTGCACTGGTCAACGGCTGCTGGTCGAGCGGCACGGGCGAGCCGGCCGATACTGCGCTGCGACCCGGGCCTGCAGGGGTGGTGCTGGCGCTGCTCGCCGCTGGCGCCGCGCTGGTCTGGCTGCTGCCGCCGTGCCCGATCTTGGCGATGATCACCGCCGCGGCGAGGATCAGCAGCACCGCGATCGCGGCCACCCCGGTCCAGAGCCGCCCGCCGAACCATTCCCGGTTGGCCTCCGACACCCACCCCGGCTGGTCGCTGTCTGCGTCGTCGAGGCGGCTCATGACATCACCAGGTTCACGATGCCGCCGGCCCCGCCGACGATGAAGCAGCCGGCTGCGACGTAGACCAGCCGTTCCCCGAACGGTTCACCGCGCCGGTGGCGCAGCATCATCAGCCCGCCGGTCCAGATGACGCCGAGGATGCAGACCCCGCCGGCGATGTAGGCGACGGCGCTGATCACGGTTTGCACCATGGTCAGGCCCGGGATGGCTTGCGGTGTCGAGGTGAACAGGTTGAACCCGAGCAGCGAACCGCCGATCGAGCCGGCGCCGGCGGCCAGCAGCGCCCCGGCCGCCCACCTACCGAGGGCGTGAATGTTCTGATCCTCGCCCCGTTCGAAGGCGACCACCATGCTGGCCCCGACCCCGACCAGGGTCCCGATAGCGATCGCGACACACAGGTAGGCGAAGTAGCCGATGATGACTTGGAACTTGTCGAGGCCTGCGATGGCTTCGGGATGGCTGTTGAGGCCGGCGGCGATCAAGTTCATGTCGATTCTCCTTGCTGGGTGGGGGTGTTCAGCGTTCGGGTGATCTGCTCGGCCACGGCCGCGGCGGCAGCGGCCGGTGGTGGCCACTGCGGCGATCGGCGCGGGTCCGGGTGGCACAGCCGCAGCGGTTCGCTCCACGGCAGCACCCACGTCTCGGGGTACACGCCGGCGATTTGGCGGGTGATCTCGCTGAGCAGCTGCTTGGGTAGCCGGCCCGGACCGTCGGGCACCAGCAGCGCACCGGCCAGAACGGTGCCGGGTGGGCTGTAGCCGGACAGGTGTTGCTGCGCGGCGATCAGCGCCGCGCCGATGCCCGCTGCGTGGGTACGCGCCACGACGATCACCGCCCGGCTGTCCGGTACCGGCCACGCGCGTTGGGCATCGCCTGCGATCAGGCCGGTATCGGCCAGGGTGCGGATCGTGGCCGACACCCCGGCGCCGCCATGTGCGCCGAGCAGCCAGCAGCTGTGCTGCTCGGTCACCGGCAGCGGGTCCTGTCTCCAACCGAGCATGTCGCGCTCAGCTGGCCGCGACACGATGCCGGCCGGTGCGCTTCTGATCCCGGTGAGCCCGATCGGGACGCCAGCCTCATAGGCCGCAGGTTGATTCATTCGACAACTCCCTTACTACCATTGACCATTCGCGACGCGCCACCGGCCGGAGCCGTAGCGCATGATGAGGTGGAACTGCTGCTGAGCCGCCGATGCCGGCGCATCGCGGGCCTGACTTGTCACCTGCACCGATAGCCGGACGGCGACGGTGCCGACCGGTGCCGGCGCGTCGCCGTCGATGCCGCCGGTGATGCCGGCGCAGGTCGCGGCCGCCTGGTCTGTGACCAGTGCCCGCTGCGCGGCCGCGATCCGCCCCGGGGACCAGCTGCGCGCGGCCGCGAACGACCCGGTGGCGTATCGACGCAACACGGCGTTGAGGTTCTGCCCGTAGGAAACCGGTGATCGCCAGTCGTAGGAGCAGATCGCGGCGACGAAGGACCGCGCGGTTTCGGTAGCGCCGGCGCCTGCCGTCGTCGGTGTTGCGGCCGGTCGCGTGAGCGGCTGTTGGAGGTGGCCGGCGCCGGTGGCTGGCGCTGGTGGTTGCTGGTGAGGCTGGTGTGCGCAGCCGCTTACCGCAGCCAGCACCAGGGCGCCGGCGGCCGCCAGCTGCAGGCCGCGGTGGATGCCGAACCGTGGGCGGGTCATTCGGTCACCGGGCTGAGGAAGGACACGTGCACGTGATTGGTGTGCGCGGCCGAGGGGTTGCCGATGATCGACGGGCAATAGGAGCAGCCGGAGTAGGGCTGGCCCCAACCACCGCTGTCGTCGGTGCCGGTATGGCGGGCATCCCAGATCCGGACCTGCCAGATCAGGTAGGCCACGTGCAGGGCGCTGGCATTGGCTCGCAGCCAGGCCGCGATCTCCCACCCGTTCACCAGGTCCGTGCCGGTCGCTGCCTGGCCGGTGGTGACCATCAGGTCGCATGCCACTCCGGTGCCGTGATCACCGGGACGGTTGCTGTAGCAGCCGATCGAGCGGATCAGCGGGCCTAGGCCCTTGCGGATCTCGCCCAGGCCGTGCGCGGTCACCTCGCGGATGCAGCCGCCGCCGTCGGGCACGTCGCACGGGCCGCCGGCGGCCGGACCGGTGTAGGGCGCCGGCGCCGCCGGCAAACTCGGCAACGGCACCGGGATCGGGCCGGTCGCGGCGGTGCCGCTGCTCGTGCAGTCCATCAGCACACCCGGATCACCGGCAACCGCGGTGGTGATCGCGGCGGCCCGAGCAGCGTTTGCCTTGTAGTTGCCGCCGATGACCGATGAGTAGTGGTTGTCCGGGCGTGGATGCCCGTCGAAGGCCGACACCTGCACCTGCTGCGCGGCCAGCCACGGCGCGATGCTGGCCCAGCCGGCGATGTTGACGAGCCGGTCCAGGAACAGCCCGGTCGCGCCGGCCGGGTCCATCCGCACCGCCAGCGGTCCCCAACTGTCGCGTTGCTCGAAGATTCCGCGACTGTCCGGGCCGGCGGTATCGCCGAAGTTGTCGTTGTGAAGCCCGGACTCGGTCAGCGCGGTCATCTCGCTGATCAGCACCGCGCGCACGCCCAGGTGACGAGCGGCAACGACGGCGGCGACCACTCGCGCGTTGCCGGTCGCCTCCTGGTCCAGCCCTGCTAGGCCTGGACCCGTCGAGCCGGGCGCTCCGGTGCCGGTGGAGTTGAGGACGGTGCACAGCCCGTCGGCGTTGGCCGTCGAACTCGGCGCCAGCACGACCACCACGGTGAGGATCAGCCCGAACATGGCGATCACCGCTGCCACCACAGCCTTGCTCGCCATGCTCATCGCGGCCTGGCTCATGCCGGCACCGTCAACGTGCTGGTCGAGCCGTACACGGTGTGTCCTTGCGCGGTGGCCACCAGCTGGAAGCTCCACCGGCCGGCCGACAGGTGCCCCGAGCCGCTGAACTGGCCCGAGGCGTGCGTGCCCAGGCTGATTCGAACCGTGCCGCCAGCACCGGTGAAAACCGCCGTCACGGTTATCTGGGGCGCGCTGGACTGGACCGGAGTCGACACGCTGACCGCCCCTCCCTGCATCGACTGGGCTGAGCCGGTGCCCACCGTGAGCGAGAACGACGAACTCGGCGCGGCGACAGTCGGAACCCGGGTCGGTATCGGCTGCGGCGCGGGTGGTTGCGGAGCGGGTGCGGTGACGGTCACCTGCACCGTCGCCTGAGTCGGGGCCGCGTGCACAGCGGAGGGCGTGCGCGCGGCCGTCGACCGTCGCGGTGACCGATCCGGTTGCGGCCGCGGCGGGCTGGTCGGTGTCGCTGACGTTCGGG
>JBDSAN010000180.1:0-14117 GCA_039922115.1 Jatrophihabitantaceae bacterium | reverse complement strand
AGTCCCATTGAATCCAGTTAATCCCATTGAATCCAGTTAATTCAGCCTGGTACGGCTGACATGACCTGGTCCTTGTCAGATTCAGTCATTCGCATGCCGACAGGTTCTACGTTAGCGCTCACCGCCTCCCTCGCGCGCGTCAAGGTCGGATGTTGCGGATGGGGCGTTGTTCGGGGTCGTGGATGGCGGGCGGGATGAACCAGGGCAGGCCATCGCACATGATGATCTGCCAGTCGCTGGTTTCGATGCGGTCGTGGTGGTGATCGCAGAGCAGGACCAGGTTGTTGAGGTCCGTCCGGCCGCCTTCTCGCCAGGGGATGATGTGGTGTTTCTCGCTCCATTCGGGTGGGTCGGTGCAGCCGGGGAACGCACAGCCCCTATCCCGGGCGATCAACGCGACGGTCTGGGCCTTGGTCGCCAACCGCTGTTGGGTGCCGTGGTTGAGGATCGCGCCCTTGCTGTCGTGCACGATCCAGCCGACGCTGGCTTCATCGGCCAGTCGCAGCGCTTGGGGCACTGTCATTTTCTGGCCGTAGCTGGTCGCGGCGAGGCCGGTCCCGGTCTCGAACTGGTCAGCGGTCATGGTGATCAGGACGGTTGCTGGCACCCCACCAGCCTTGGGCAGTTGGCCGGAACGTAGCGCCAGCTTCAACACCGACTGGACCGCATCGTGCAGGCGCTGCTTCGGTAGCCGGTCATCGCGGTCACCGGCGGCGTCGGGTTTCGGCGCGGCCAGCGAATGCAGGACGGTCATGGCCAGGGCGGAGGTTTCGGCGTCCAGGTCGCCGATGATGCGGTGCATGCCATCCCCGAGCGGCGTTAACGACAGGCTGCGTCGACGGGCTTGGGCGTTCTCATCGGCCAGGGTGCCGTCTGGGTCCAGCGTGTCGACCAACTGACGGGCGATGCGAGCGAGCACGGGCGGGGTGAACGTCTCCGCCTGCTCTGTGAGGAAAGCCTCGGCCTCACCCCGCTGATCAGCTGTGATGTGGTCGCTGCTGGTCAGCGCGCCGACCGCGTCCATGATCACCTGGGCGTGCCGGGCGGTGATCGCCCCAGCCTCCCGCGCGGCAGCCACGGCGGGTAGGCGCGGCGGCAGCTTCTCAGCCAATATGCTCGTCTGCGAACCCAGTTCGCGAGCCTGGCGCACCCGAGCTGACGCTTCCGCTGGCGCCAGCTTCAACAGATCGGTCAGGAACGCACCGGTGGAGCGGGCTAGATGCTGCCCGGGCAGGTTACGCGCTTCCAGTTCCGGAATCGACTGATTGTCAAAGGCTTCCAGCTGACGCCGTGCCTGCTCAGCGACTCGTACCACCTCAAGTAGTTCGCCCTCAGCCAACCCGGTCAGATCAGAGGCAGTCAGCTCAGTGATGGCAGCCTGCACCGCAACGGCCTTCGCCACCACCGGATGCTGCACCCCGACCGACATGAACCAAGACTAACCAGCACCTACGACAATCCCTGGTCGAGAACAGGCCATGAATAACGGCCGAATCACGATTCGGGAACAGTTCTCAGCCATCCAACGTGGAGTCGCCACCGACAAATGGCCAAGCGATCAGAGGTTCAGGGCGATTCGGATCGGGAACGAATAGGTAGGTCCAGGCAAGCCGTCCTAGCTGTCCCGCAACGGCTCATCGCCTGGTCGCCGGTAGGTTGCGTCGCCGTCGTCAGGATGGGAATCCCATGTGGTTCTCCTGTCGTGGTCCGCTATCGACGCACGCTGAACAACGGTTCACTGGTCGGCCCGCGGATGCGGTTGCCTTCGAACGGTGCTACAAGCCATCCGGAAGGCACTACGGCCACAAGAACCAGGGATACAGCGACGCGACCTGCTCGGCCTCCTCACCGGTTAAACAGTGCCAGCAGGCATCCGTAGGACCTCGACCGCGTGGCCGACCACCTCAACGGTGGCTTCATTAAAAGGGCACGACGTAGTGCGCCAGACTGGCGTAGCGGGCGGTCACGTGCCCTGGGTGTATACGATTCTGTGCTTCCAGCTTGTCGATCAAGGCACTGTCGTGTACGACGCCGAGCCAGCGAACCTCGGACAGGCCGACGTTGTACAGCCGGTGCCCCGCCAGCGCCTCGTTGTTCGGCTCGCTCATCGACGTGTGCACGGTCCCAGTCCAGGACAACGTCACACGCCTTTGATCGGCGTCGTCCGGATGCGCTTGAAGACTAAGCCGCGTCTCGCCAGAATCCCGAACGATCAGAATGGCGTCTGGTGCATTCGGCTCCCACACGACGCCAAGTTCGATCGGCCTCACCTGTTGTGTCATGCCGAGGCACCGTCTTCATGCTTGATCGGCAACCAAGTACCCGGAGACCGGCCAGGGGATTCGACCGCCCAGGCGTCGGCTCAGACATTGCGTACCGTTCGCTCACGACGCATCACACAGGCCCCAGAATCCACGGCATCCAGCAAAGTGGCCTACTCCCCTACTCCCACTCGATGGTGCCGGGGGGCTTGGACGTCACGTCCAGCACCACCCGGTTCACCTCGCGCACCTCGTTGGTGATCCGGGTCGAGATCCGCTCCAGCACCTCGTAGGGCACCCGGGTCCAGTCGGCGGTCATCGCGTCCTCCGACGACACCGGCCGCAGCACGATCGGGTGCCCATAAGTCCGGCCATCGCCCTGCACGCCGACCGACCTGACATCAGCCAGCAGCACCACCGGGCACTGCCAGATCTCGCGATCCAGCCCGGCCGCCGACAGTTCAGCGCGCGCTATCGCATCAGCCCGGCGCAGCACGTCCAACCGATCCGCGGTCACCGCGCCGACGATCCGGATGCCGAGCCCAGGCCCGGGGAACGGTTGGCGCCAGACGATGCCTTCCGGCAGGCCCAACTCCAGCCCGACCCGGCGCACCTCGTCCTTGAACAGCGAACGCAGCGGTTCGACCAGGCCGAACTGCAAGTCATCGGGCAGCCCGCCGACATTGTGGTGGCTCTTGATGTTGGCCGTCCCGGTTCCACCACCGGACTCGACCACATCCGGATACAGCGTTCCCTGAACCAGAAACTCGAACGGCGGGCCATCGGCGGTGGCTGCGATCAGCTCTCGCTCAGCCTGCTCGAAGGACCGGATGAACTCCCGTCCGATGATCTTGCGCTTGTCCTCCGGGTCAGTAACCCCCGCCAGCGCATCCAAGAACTGCTGGCGAGCGTCCACGACCTTCAGCGAAACCCCAGTGGCCGCAACGAAATCCTCTTCGACCTGCTCGGCCTCGCCGGCTCGCAGCAGCCCGTGGTCGACGAACACGCAGGTCAGCTGATCGCCGATCGCCCGTTGCACCAACGCCGCCGCGACCGCCGAATCGACCCCGCCGGACAGCCCGCAGATCACCCGCGAGCCACCAACCTGCTTGCGAATAAGGGCAATCTGATCGTCGATGATGTTGGCGTCGGTCCAGTCCGGACGCAAACCGGCAATGTTGTACAGGAAGTTCTGCAGCAGCTGCTGGCCCTGCTCGGTGTGCAGCACCTCGGGGTGAAACTGCACCCCGGCCAAGCCACGGGCCACGTCCTCGAAGGCGGCGACCGGCGCGCCCGCCGACGAGCCGGTCACCGTGAAACCGTCCGGCGCCTGGGTCACCTCGTCACCGTGCGACATCCACACCTGCCGGAGCTCGCCGGTCACGGCCTCACCGAACAGCACCCCGGACGCACCGATGGTCAGCGCGGTCCGGCCGAACTCGGACCCGCCGGTATGCGCCACCTCGCCACCGAGCGCCAGCGTCATCGCCTGAAAGCCGTAGCAGATTCCGAAGACCGGCACGCCGGCCGACAGCAGCGCCGGATCGGTGGCCGGCGCGCCCGGCGCGTACACCGAAGCCGGGCCGCCGGACAGGATGATCGCCTTCGGCTGCTTGGCCAGCAGCTCAGCGGCCGGCATCGAGGACGGCACGATCTCGGAATAGACGTTCGCCTCCCGAACCCGGCGAGCGATCAGCTGCGCGTACTGCGCGCCATAGTCAACAACGAGCACGGTGTCAGTCGGCACCAGCTCATCCTCCCAGGTTCGGCCAATCGAATCGAACCCCGGTCAGCTCCTCGCTGAGATCCCACAGCTGCGCGGCCAGTAGCTCATCCTGACCGGTCCGGCTGATCCTGGCCGGGCCGGGGCCGCCGCGGAACTCCCCCGGCCAGTTCGGGCCCGTGTAGGAGCCGGGTACTGCCGCCGAGGCCGCGTACAAGGTCGGCTCTGCGCCGGCGGCCGCTGACTGGAACAGCACCGTGCCCACGATCCGGGCGCCGTACCGGATCACCGGGTTGGCGCCTACCCCGTCCGGCGAGGTGGCCAGGTTGGTCATCGACACGCCGGGGTGCGCCACCGTCGAGCTGAGCGGGGCACCGTGCGCGCTGGCCCGGCGCTGCAGTTCCTGGCCGAACAGCAGGTTGGCGAGCTTGGAATTCGAGTACGCCGTGGACGGCCGATAACCCTGTTGCGGGCTGCCAAACAGCACCGCCGCACTACCGCCCCGGTGTGCCAGCGACGACACGGTCACCACCCGAGCGGCCGGTGCGGCCAGCAGCGCCGGCAGCAGCCGACCAGTCAAAGCGAAATGCCCGAGATGGTTCACCCCGAATTGCAGCTCGAAGCCGTCCTCGGTCGGTTTCCAGCTGCGCGGCGCCATCACCCCGGCGTTGTTGATCAGCAGGTCCAGCGGCCCGTCCCATTGCTCGGCAAGCGCAGCGATCGAGGCCTGCGAGGCCAGGTCGAGTTGCAGCACGCTCACCTGCGCCCCGGGCACCTCGGCGCGGATCCGGTCAGCAGCCTGCCCGGCCAGCTCCGGCTTGCGGCAGGCCAACCACACGGCGGCGCCATGCCGGGCCAGTTCCAGCGCGGTCGGCAGCCCGATCCCGGAGTTGGCGCCAGTGACCAGCGCGGACTTTCCGGCGAAACTCGGTAATTGGGCAGGGCTCCAGGACATGGCGCTAACCATACGGAACGGCGACGAGCTGACAATGCCGGCAACAGCCCACCGTTGCTTGCCAGCCATCGCCGAACCGGGCAGGCAGTATGGGCCAATGGACGAATCTGCGGTGCGCACCCGGCTGTGGCGCAACGGCGTGCTGGAGAAAGAGAACTTTCCGTTCGAGGACATCTCCGACTACATCTGCCAGGACGACTGCCTGGTCTGGGCCGACCTGACCTCCCCCGATGCCGCGCTACTGGCCAAGCTCGGCGAGGAACTGTCGCTGGACAAGCTGGCCATCGAGGACGCGATCGCGCACTACGAGCGGCCCAAGGTCAACCGGTACGCCTCACACACCTTCCTGACCGCCTACGCCCTGAGCCTGAACCGCGACACCGGTGAACTGCACGACGTCCAGGTCTCGGCCTTCGTGCTCAGCCACGCCTTCGTCACGGTGCACCGCGACGGCGAGTTCAACATCGACAGCATCGTCACCCGCTGGGACGAGAACAGCGACCTGATCAAGTTCGGCGTCAAGGCGCTGGCCTGGGGCATGCTCGACGTGCTGGTGGACGGGCACTTCGAGGTGGTGCAGGGCCTCGATGACGAGATCGAGAGCCTGGAGGACATCCTGTTCGACCAGGCCACTCAGGCCCACCAGATCCAGCGCCGGACGTTCGCGCTGCGCAAGTCACTGGTGCATGCCCGGCGGGCAGTGCTGCCGATGCGCGAGGTGGTGAACGCCCTGATGCGCCGCGATATCGACATCGACCCGCACCTGCGGCCGTACTTCGAGGACCTGTTCGATCACGTGCTACGCGCGGCCGAATGGACCGAGTCGCTGCGGGACATGGTCACCTCGGTGTTCGAGACCAACCTGTCGCTGCAGGACGCCCGGCTGAACACGATCATGAAGAAGCTGACCGCTTACACCGCGCTGATCGCGGTGCCGACCGCGGTGACCGGTTTCTACGGGCAGAACGTGCCCTACCCTGGTTTCGGCCATCACACCGGCTTCATCGACAGCCTGGTGGTGATCCTGCTGCTGGCCGGCCTGCTCGGTTTCGCGTTCAAACGGCAGGGCTGGCTGTAGCGGACCTACTTGAGCGGACGGCTGGTCAGCTCGGCGAACCGCAGCGACTCCAGCGCCTGCACGACCAGGTTCTGTGGCTGGTTGCAGTTGTTCACCGGCACCTTCGGCACGAACACCTTGCCGTCAGGTAGCACCAGCTCGAAGTAGGGCAGGTACACCGCCATCATCGGGCAGACCACCTTCTGCCGCTGCGCCGAGGGCGTGCGCAACGCGCGTAGCAACGGGCTCAGATCGCTCTGCGAGCGCTCGGCAACCAGCACCGAGGTCTGGCCCTTGTGCGAGATGGTGCAGCGCAGCACCCAGCTAACCGCCAGGTCGGCCGGCACCGGCTTGGACGCTGGACCGTTCTGGACGGCGAAATTCTGGTTGGTCGGGCAGCCGGCCGCGATCGCGGCAACCTGGGCGGGAGTGCCGCCGCTGCCGCTGACCGAGTCGCTCGGCGGCGCGAGGCTGGCGGTGCCACCCATCGACGGGCCGCTGGTGGTCGAATCGCCACTACCTGGTACCGCTGACGAACCGCCACCCGGCGCCGCTGTCGAACCTGCCCCGGTGCCTGCTCCGGAGGCGCAACCTGCCAGAACCAGGCCTGCGAGTGCGAGCGCTGCCGCGCGATAGCGCATCGTCGAATCTCCTTCCGCTACCCCGTGTCGGTGCTGAGGTGCCGTGTCGGTGCTGAGGTGCCTTGTCGGTGCTGAGGTGCCTTACTGGCGTGCCTACTAGACGATGCGGCGCGCCGGCCGGATCGTTGCATCCCGATTCGTAGAGATACACGCCTGCCCCAAGCACCACGGCCGGGCCAGCGTCAGGCCGCGTCCTGGTGGGGATAGCTCGGACGGATGGTCCGGACGTCCAGGCCACGCGCGCGCAACTCTGCCTCGACCCGGTAGATCTCGGCCAGCGGCGGCTCCGGCCGTCCCAGCTTCTGGGCCGGCCGGATGTCCAGCTGTGCGCAGGCAACGTCGAGCACCTGCAGGTAGGCCACCCGCAGCGCGCCCATCTTCATGCCCTTGCCGGCCAGGCCCGGCTGGTTCTCGCGGGCCTCCAACCGGGCCCGCAACCGGCGCAGGTCCGCGGCCACCCGCTCGATCGGCACGGCGACCGCTGACGGGTGGCGCTGCTCGACGATCTGCTCCCACTCGCGCCGAACCAGCCCGCCGATGATCCTGGTGACCAGTGGCAGGGCAAGGAACGAGAGCAGCACGACGGCGAGCAGCACGCATTAAGTGTGCGCGTCCCCAACCAGGTGCTCAACCCGAATCGAGCAGTCGATAGCTTTCGGCTAGGCAACGATTCGATTGAACGACCGTTAAGTCCGGTACCGGCTAGCGGCCGGTGACGATGAGCTCGGCCTTCTGGAACTCCTTCACCGAGGAGTAGCCGCACTTGGCCATCACCCGGCGCACCGCGCCGAACAGGTTGCGCTCGCCGCTGGGATCAGCGGTCGGCCCGACCAACACCTCGGCCAGCTCCGGCCGGTCCTCGGCGTCCAGTCCGAGGTCGACCAGCGCCGAACGCGGCACCCGCGGATGCGAGGCGGTCGGGTCCCAGTAACGGCCGCCACCGGGCGCCTCGGCCGCCTGCGCGAGCGGCTCACCGAGCATCACCGCGTCCGCCCCGCAGACCAGCGCCTTGGCGATGTCACCGCCGGTGGTCAGGTCGCCGTAGGCGATCAGGTGCACGTACCGGCCGCCGGTCTCGTCCAGGTAGGCCCGCCGGGCCGCGGCCGCATCGGCGATCGCGGTGGCCATCGGCACGTCGATCCCGAGCGCGCTGTGGGTGGTCGAGCCCGAATGCGCGCCGTAGCCCACGATCACGCCGGCCGCGCCGGTGCGCATCAGGTGCAGCGCGGTCTGGTAGTTGGTCACGCCACCGACGATGACCGGGATGTCGAGGTTGGCGATGAAGGTCTTCAGGTTCAGCGCGTCATCCTCAGCTGCCTCGGAGGCGACATGCTCGGCCGAGATCACCGTGCCCTGGATGACGAGCAGGTCGACCGCGCTGAGCACCGACGGCGACAGCGCGACGGTGTGCTGCGGCGAGAGCCGGACCGCCACCCGGATGCCGCTGGCCCGCAGGTCCGCGGTGCGCCGGCCGAGCAGGTCCGCCGACACCGGCCGGGCATAGATCCGCTGCAGGTCGGCCGTCGAACAGCCGGCCGGATCGGTGATTTCGGCCAGCACCTCGCTCGGATCCTCATAACGGGCCCAGAGGCCCTCGCCGTTGAGCACCGCCAGGCCGCCGAGGCGCTCGATCTCCAGCGCGGTCTGCGGCGAGACCACCGCGTCGGACGGCGCGGCAACGAGCGGGAGTTCGAAGGTGTGCGCGTCGATCTGCCAGCTGGTCGAGACCACCGAGGACCCTCGGGTTCGCCGGGTCGGGACGAGCGCTACCTCGTCCAGGTGGTAGCCGCGACGCGCCTCGCGACCCAATCCGATCTCCACGGTTTCAGGCATGGCGCAAAGTCTGCCCTATCCGGCTGGCCGGCTTGGCTGCTGCCCGCCGGTTGCCCGAGACTGCAACCCATGATCGCGCGAATGCATCACGTGGTGCTGGACTGCCCGGATCCGCAGCGGCTGGCCGCCTTCTACTCAGCGTTGCTGGGCAAACCGATCACCTACCGGTCAGCCGACTTCGTGGTGGTCGCCGACGACGACACCAGCTCCAGCCTGGCATTTCAGCTGGCCCCGGACCATCGCCCGCCTGCCTGGCCGGACCCGGACCGGCCGCAGCAGCTGCACCTGGATTTCATGGTCAACGACCTGGCCAGCGCTCGGGACTGGGTGATCGGGCTCGGTGCCCGGCCGCTGGACGGCTCGGTGTTCGCCGACCCGGCCGGCCACCCGTTCTGCCTGATCGACCGGCCACCGTGGGCGCCGCCACTGGACTGAGCCAGCCTGCCATCATCGACGGATGTTTCGCATCGCGTTTCTCGAACCGAAGATCGCGCCGAACGCCGGCAACGCGATCCGGATGGTGGCCGGTACCGGTTTCGAGCTGCACCTGATCGGCCCGCTCGGCTTCGACCTGTCCGATGCCAAGCTGCGCCGGGCCGGCCTGGACTACCACGACCTGGCCTCGGTGACCGTGCATGCCGACCTCGAAAGCGCCTGGTCGGCGTTGCTGCCGTCCCGGGTATTTGCCTTTACCACCCAGGCAGAACTCTGCTACACCGAGGTCGCCTACCAGCCCGGCGACGTGCTGCTGTTCGGCACCGAACCGACCGGACTACCGGCGCCGGTGCTGGCCGACGCCCGGGTGAGCGACCAGGTCCGGATCCCGATGCTGGCCGGTCGACGCTCGATGAACCTGTCCAACGCGGCGGCGGTCGCAAGCTACGAGGCCTGGCGGCAGCACGGCTTCGCCGGCGCCCGCGAGACCGGTCGGTGACACCGGCCGGGCCGAACTGACATGATCGGCGACTATGCAGACCGCGCCGTACGGCACCTGGACCTCACCGATCACCGCAGCTGACCTCGTGAGCAGCGGCCACCCCGCCGGCAACGGCCGGTTCGCCTGCGGTGACCAGCTCTGGTGGACCGAACTGCGACCGTCCGAGGGTGGCCGGCAGAGCGTCCGCCGGCTCGGCGAGGACGGTCAGCCTGAGGACGTGATCGCGGCACCGTGGAACGCCCGCACCCGGGTGCACGAGTACGGCGGCGCGTCCTGGCTGCCGCTCGCCGACGGCACGCTGGTGTTCTGCGAGTTCAGCGACCAGCGGCTGTACCGGCTCGATCCAGGTGCGGCAGAACCCGTACCGATCACCCCGGCCGTGGCCGCACCGGAGTCGCTGCGCTACGCCGATCCGCAGCTGTCCCCGGACGGCACGACGATCTGGTGCATTCGAGAATCACATTCCGCGCACGGCACGATCGTGCGCGACCTGTGCTCGGTGCCACTGGCCGGCGATGCTGCCGAGGATCCGGCCGCGGTGCGCTCGATCGTCGGCGGCTCGACCTTCCTGGCCAACGCGAGGCTGTCCCCGGACGGCCAGCGGCTGGCCTGGATCGCCTGGAACCACCCGCAGATGCCCTGGGATGGCACCGAATTGCGGCTCGCCGAACGGGCCGCGGACGGCAGTTTCGGGCCAGCGCGGACCGTCGCCGGCTCAACCACCGAATCGATCATGCAACCGGAATGGCTCGATAACCAAAGCCTGTACCTGATCAGTGACCGCATCGGCTGGTGGAACCTGTACGAGGTCAAGGTCGATGGCGACGCCGCTGTCGTCGGTGAGGGTCAGCGACCGGAGTTGCGGGCGCTGTGCCCGTACCAGGCTGATTTTGCCGGGCCGATGTGGCTGCTCGGCGCGCGCTGGTACGCGATCCTGGACGATGGCCGGCTACTAACGGTACGCACTTTTGGTAGTTCCACACTGGCAATTCTCGATCCGAAGTCCGGTCAGCTGGCCGATGTGGAGCTCGCCGATCTTGCCACCATGACCCTCGGCGGGGTTGCCGGCAACAAGGTGCTGCTGACCTGTTCTGGCTCGCGGAGTCAAGGCGGTATCCGGCTGATCGACTTGGGCGAGGCCACGATCAGCGATGTGCGCATGAATATGGACACGTTGCCCGACCCCGACTACCTGCCACAGGCGCAGCTGATGACCTTCGCCGGGCCTGGTGGCCGGGCCGTGCACTGCGTGGTCTACCAGCCACGCAATCCAGATTTCCAAGCACCCGAAGGCGAATTGCCGCCGCTGATCGCCTACGTGCATGGTGGGCCAACCGCGCACGTATCCCCCACCCTGGAACTGTCGATCAGTTACCTGAGCAGCCGGGGCATCGGCGTGATCGAGGTGAACTACGGCGGCTCCAGCGGCTATGGCCGGGAGTACCGGGAGCGGTTGCGTGGACAGTGGGGCGTGGTCGATGTCGAGGATACTGTGGCGGCTGTGCAGGGCATGGTCGCTGCGGGGCTGGCTGACGGCGCACGGCTGGGCATCGCCGGCGGGTCGGCCGGCGGCTGGACGGTGCTGGCAGCGCTGACCGGTACCGACGTATTCACCTGTGGCATGTCGTCCTTCGGGGTGGCTGAGCTCGTGGAGTTCATCAAGTACACCCATGACTTCGAATCCCGTTACGTGGACGGCCTGATCGGGCCGCTGCCGGAGGCGCTGCCGCTGTATGAGTCGCGTGCGCCGCTGAACAACGTGGACGGGCTGTCCTGCCCAGTGCTGCTGCTGCAGGGCATGGACGATCCGATCGTGCCGCCGAAGCAGTCCGAGCTGTTCCGCGATGCCTTGGTGGCTAAGGGAATTGCGCACGCCTACCGGCCGTATGAGGGCGAGTCACATGGCTTCCGGCGGGCCGAGAACCAGATCGATGCCAAGGAGTCGGAGCTTTCGTTCTACGGCCAGGTGTTCGGCTTCGAGCCGCCCGGCATCCCGAAGCTGGAGCTGTGGCAGCCGGCCGCCACCTGACTGCGCCTGTTCGCACGAGTGGGCAGTTGCGACCGGTTCGTTGCCACGAGTGGGCAGTTGCGTGAGCCGCCTCGGCACGAGTGGGCAGTTGCGGGTTGAATGGGCGGTTGCGTGCGGCGTGTCGGGCCGGTAACTGCCCACTCGTGGCCGGCGCCGTTCGTGATTAGACCGTTTTTCTCAGGGTTATTGATTCAGCGGGAATGTTGTCAGATCCAGGGTGCCGGTTCCGAGGTCCCGAGCCGAGGGACCTTAGGCTCTAGGTGTACCTGCCAGCCGAAGCACAGGATGCGGCTATGAGCAGTTGTCGGCGCGAGATCGATTTCAACGAAACCTTCCAGCGATTTGGCCTATATTTGATCGTTGTCTCGATCGTGGTGGGGATCTCGGCGTGCTCATCGAATGGCAAGTCCACCGCGATCAAATCGGTTTCCACGACTTCATCGACGTCAGCGTCCACGGCGTCGACGTCGGCGTCCACGGCGTCGGCCGCCGCGACGTCTGCGTCTGTCGCCTCGTCGAGCGCGACGCCACAGTCGGCGGTACTGGGCCCCGAGGGCTTGCGTGCGCTCAAGCTCGGCATGACGCGCGTCCAGGCCCTACGCACTGGGGAAATCACGATCTCCACGTTGCCCGCCAGCGCCCTGGCCCCTGGATGCATTGGCTTCGATCTGACCGCCAATCGCATGCCCAGGCCGAACAGGGTCGATGGGTACATTTCGGCCAAGTACGGCGTCGTTGCCATCTGGGCACCCGCCGGCGTCCGGACGCCTCAGGGGGTCGGGGTCGGCTCCACCCTCGCAGCGGTGAAGCGGGCCTATCCCACAATCGACGTGACGAAGACCATCAATGGTGGCCCAACCGTTAGGACTCCCGGCAATCCGCAAGCCTTCTACCAGTTGCCCTACGGAGCTGGCGACAAGGTGACGAGCCTGTCGCTCCTCTCTCAGAGCCAAGACTGCTTCAACTGAGGTGTTGGCTGTCGCCTTAGCAGAACACCCATACCCCGAGGGCATCCCGTGAGCACAACTCCGGCTGAGGCGCCATGGGTGAACCGGTGAGGCGTCGACGCCCAGAATTTCAGCTGACCGGACGCGCCCAATCCGGCAGGACGCCGCCGGCCAGCAGCTCGGCGCCGGTGTCGGCCAGCGCGGTCATCGCCACCCGCTGGGTCCACGGGCCGTAGGACACCCGGGCCACCCCGAGCGCCGCCAGCTCGGATAGCGGGAGGAACCCGGGCCACCCCATCACGCTGACCTTGCCGGACCCAATCCCCTGCACCAACTGGGAAATCTCGTCCACGGACGAGGCCCCGGGCACGAACACGCAATCAGCGCCCGCGTCCAGAAACGCGCGGCCGCGCTCCACCGCATCAGCCAGCACCGCAGCAGGGTCGCGATCGCCGGCCAGCAGGAACGCATCGGTGCGGGCGTTCAGCACGAACGGCACTCCCTCGGCAGCACCGGCTCGCACTGCTGCCTCGACACCGGCGACCGCTTCGCCCAGCGGACGCATCGCATCTTCGAGGTTGCCGCCCACCGCGCCCACCCCGATCGCCTGCCGCACGGTCGACTCGACATCGCCGTAGCCGGCTTCCAGGTCGGCCGAGACCGGCACCGTCACCGCTGCCGCGATCCGCTCGATGCTGGCCAGCATCAGGCTCAACGGCAGCTGCTCGCCATCCGGGTAGCCGTGCGCCGCCGCTATCGAATGACTCGCGGTGGCCAGCGCCCGGCAGCCCGGCAGGTCCGCGATCACCTTGGCGCTGGCCACGTCCCACACGTTGACCATCACCAGCAGGTCCGGATCCAGGTGCAGCTGGCGAAGCAGCTCAGCGTGGGCGAAGGCGGCAGTCGGTGGCGTCGTCATACCGCCACCCTAAGGATCGCCGCCGACACTGACCGAGGGGGGCAAGCCGGCCAAACTCGGACCGGGCTCAGCGGTTCGGGTAGTTCGGCGCCTCGACGGTCATCGCGATGTCGTGCGGGTGCGATTCCTTCAAGCCGGCCGCGGTGATCCGGACGAACTGCCCGTTGCGCTGCAACTCCTCGATCGAGCGGGCCCCGACGTAGAACATCGACTGCCGCAGGCCACCGATCAGCTGGTAGGCCACCGCTGACAGCGGCCCGCGATAGGGCACCTGGCCCTCGACACCTTCCGGAATGATCATGTCGTTGTCGGCGACATCGCCCTGAAAATAGCGGTCCTTCGAGTAGGACTTGGCCCGGCCGCGCGACTGCATGGCACCGAGCGAACCCATGCCCCGGTAGGACTTGAACTGCTTGCCATTGATGAACACCAGCTCACCGGGCGATTCCTCACAACCGGCCAGCAGCGAACCGAGCATCACCGTATCGGCCCCGGCCACCAGTGCCTTGGCGATGTCGCCGGAATACTGCAGGCCGCCGTCGCCGATCACCGGCACACCAGCCGGCTTTGCCGCCAGCGATGCCTCATAGATCGCGGTCACCTGCGGCACACCGACCCCGGCCACCACCCGGGTGGTGCAGATCGAACCAGGCCCGATGCCGACCTTGACGCCATCAGCACCGGCATCGATCAGGGCCTGCGCGCCGGCCCGGCTCACCACGTTGCCGCCGATCACGTCGACGTCCTTGGCAGTCCGTTCGGCCTTCAGCCGGCCGATCATCTCGATCACGCCACTGGCATGCCCATTGGCCACG
>JBDSAN010000179.1:0-3702 GCA_039922115.1 Jatrophihabitantaceae bacterium | reverse complement strand
GGCCGGTGAGCCGAATACCTCGTCACCGGCGGCGAAACCGGTCACGTCCTGTCCGACCTCGACCACGACGCCAGACACCTCGCTGCCGAATTCCGAGGGCAGCTCGCGCGGCGCGAAGCTGGCCATGAAGCCACGGCGAATCTTGTAGTCGACCGGGTTCACAGCCGCGGCCTTGACCCGCACCAGGATCTCACTGGGTCCGGGGCTCGGGACGTCGAGTTCGACGAACTCCTGAGTCTCCGGGCCGCCGTATTCGGTAAAGCGAAACACCTTAGGCATTGCAACTCCCTTTCCTGACCGGGCAGGTTCGCCACCCACAACCAGCGGCCGCGCAGTGCTGTTCCCTGATCGCTCCTGCCGGCCACCTGGCCAGGCGGGAGCGATCAGGACGCCCACGATGCGGGCGCGGCTTGGCTTCAGCGCTGGCTACACGCCGCGACCATGGCCGTGCGCCTGGACCGAAACCTGCTCCCAGGCCCGCCAGGTTTCCAGCCGGGACTGGTAGTCGGCCTCGGCGAGCGCCAGTGGCCCGTCCCCCAGCAAGATTCGCAGCGGCGGCTGGTCGGCATCGACCACGGCAAGCACCGCGGCCCGGGTGGCCGGCGGGTCGCCCGGGGTCGCGTTGCGGGTGGCCCGCCACTGCATGGTCTGCTCGCGCAGCTCGTCATAGGCGGCCAGCTTCGGCGCGTGCTTTGCCGACGGGCCCGACCAGTCGGTCGCGTACCCGCCGGGCTCGATGATGGTGACCTTGATGCCGAAGCCGGCGACCTCGGCCGCCAGCGACTGGCTGATGCCTTCCAGCGCCCACTTCGATGCGTGGTACATGCCCACGAACGGGAACGCGGTGATGCCGCCGATCGAGGTGACCTGCAAGATGTGGCCGCTGCGCTGCTCGCGCAAGAACGGCAGCGCGGCCTGGGTCACCCACAAGGCCCCGAACAGGTTCGTCTCGATCTGGTCGCGGGCCTGTTGCTCGGTCACCTCCTCGACCATGCCGAACTGGCCGTAGCCGGCGTTGTTGACCACCACATCGAGCCGTCCGAATCGCGAATGCGCTTGCGCCACCGCATCGAAGGCCGCGGCCCGGTCGGTGACGTCCAGCTTCAGCGGTAGCAGCGCGGCACCGAAGCGCTCGGCCAGGTCGTCCAGCGTGCTGGTTTCCCGAGCGGTAGCTGCGACCGAGTCGCCACGTTCCAGCGCCGCGATTGCCCACTCCCGGCCGAAGCCGCGCGAGGCCCCGGTGATGAACCAGGTCTTGCTCGTCATGGATTCTCCTTACGAAGTAACGTCGATCGGCCCGCGGCAGTGCGGGCCGGCAGGCCCGGATCAGTGGCCAGTCGGCGGGCGCAATCGCGCGCAGCAGGCAGTAACCGGACCTGAGGCAATAACCGGAGCTGGCTCCGGTTATTCCGGCGAGTCCCCGGCCGACCAGAACTCACAGTGCGCCTCGATCGGCATCGCCTACGCCGATGGCGACACGGCGGCCGGGCTGCTGAGCCGGGCCGACGCGGCGATGTATCAGGACAAGCACGCGCGCAAGCAGGCCGCCCGCCCGCGCTCAGCCGCCGGTGGGCCGGCGGCCAGCTGATCTGGACCGGCGCAGCCGGTCCAGCAGGGTCACCGCCGGCGGGACGAGCACGAACAGGAACAGCAGCGTCCACGGCCAGCGCTGATCACGCATCCAGGGCAGCACGGTGCGGATCAGCCAGGAGAACAGCCGGCTGTTCAGCCACGGTATCCAGGCGGCCAACGCGATCACCAGCAGCGCCACCGCCGCCAGTAGCGACAGCACCGCCGCCAGCCGGCGCAGCACCGTGACCGCAACCAGGACCATGCCCGCGCCGAACAGGATCAGGCCGGGCAGGCCCAGCCAGGCCGCGTGATTGATCATCGCGAGCAGTCCGAGCACCAGCAGGCCCAGCCCGACCAGGGCAGTGTTGCGCCGGTTGCCGTGCGTGGTGTCGACCCCGACGTAGGCGGTCCGGGCGATCGTGCGGGCCGCGGCGAAGGTGGGCCGGACGGTGGCCGGCAGCTGGCTCGCTGATGAAACCACCGAGGTCAGCACCGCGGTGGTCTGGGTGATCGTGCGCAGGAACAGCGGCGACTGCAGCTCGGCGGGGTCGGTCAGCCGCTCGTCGGGTACCGGGCAGCTGGGCAGCAGCCTGGCTACGGCACCGCGCCGGGCGGCCGGGTCGCTGGTCGAGCGGGCTTGCTGGTATTCATCCAGCCACAGTCGCTGCCGCGCGGTCAGCTCACCGTCGGTGCTGGCCGGCACCAGGTAGCTGGCCACGCACGCCAGCTCATCGGCCGCGATGAATTCCTGCAGGGCGGCCGCGACCCACAGCGACAGGTCGGGCAGGCTGACCGGCATTGGCAGCTGGTCGTCGTCGAGAAAGCGCAGGTCAGCCGCCAGCCGGTCGCGCTGGGCAGCCTCCATCGGCCGGCCGGCAATCGCCTGCAATTGGTCGAGCAGGGTCTGGGCCCGCTGGCCGGCGGCGACCCGGTTGTTCTGCATCACCGCGCTGAGCCGGCGCGGATCGAGCAGGATGTGCACCAGCCAGCCGCAGCCGTCCAGCCGTCCCCACATCCAGTCGTTGGCCCGCCAGGACGGCTTGTAGAACGCGCCGAAGTGATGCAGCTGCATCCCGGTCAGCTTGGCCGCGGCGGTGCTGCGGTTGCTGGCCAGCAGCGTGCGGGTGTCGGCGCTGACCTGCACCAGCTCCACCGGCTGCTCCACGTCCACCCCGACCGGCAGCACCGAGCGCTCGGCGACGTGCAATTCCAGCAGCCGCACCGTGATCAGCGCCGGATCGGCACCGAAATAGGCCAGGTAGGTCGCCGCGCGGGCAGCGGCCGCGGCCTGCCGTTGCTGCCCGGACGGACCGGCCGCGCCGACCTCGGCCCGCGCCGGCTCGGTGGTGGTGTCCAGCAGCGCGGCCAGCAGCGGGTGCGCCCGGTTCAACACGTCGGCATAGACCTGCCAGGCCGAGCGCAGCTGGTCCGGTGCACCCTGCGCGGCCAGGTACTGCGCGCTGATCTCAGCCACGATCTGGGTCAGCGGTTGGTTTCGCCGGGCCGGATCGTTCAATGCCTGCCGGACGAAAGCTCGCAGGTCGGTGCGGCCGGTCGGCGGCGCCGCGGCGTGCAGGTCGTTGGCCAGCCCGGCCAGCTGCATCCGGACCGGGCCGATGTCGGCCAGCACGTAGCCGGCGCGCAGCAGGTCCAGAATCGCGGCCTTGGCCGAATCCAGCGCCGACCGGCCAAGGCTCGCCGCGCCGGCGGCGGCCAGCTCCGGTGCCGGGGTGGTGATCGGCCAGCTGGCGGTCACGATCGCCTCGGCCGCGGCGGCCAACTGCGGGCCGAGCGCGCCCGTCCCAGCCGGACCGCCCGGTGAGGTCAGCTCCGCTTGCCAGGCCGGCGTGAGGGCGGCCGGGTCGCTGAGCTGGCGAGTGAGCTCGGACATCAGCGGGTCGACCAGCCATTCACCCTGCCGGCGCCGGTAGTCGGCCCACGTTGCCGGATCGCACAGCACCGCGCCGGTGCTGCTGCCCGCGGCGATCAGCCGGGCACCCAGGCTGGCCAGCCGCAGCCGGGTGTCGGCGATCGCGGCGACCCGGCCGTTGTGCTCGGTGATCGCGGCCAGATCGGCGGCGATCGACTGGTTCAGCGCCGCGCCAAGATCGCGCCGCAGCGCTTCCCCGA
>JBDSAN010000178.1:0-22629 GCA_039922115.1 Jatrophihabitantaceae bacterium | reverse complement strand
GGACCCGGCCGATGGCCAGAAGCTGCTCGACCTGATCGCCGAGATCGACACCATTTTCTGGGAGACCAAGAAGGCCGCCTAGCCTTACGCCAAGCACCACCTAGCGAGCCGTCAGGGGCCGCGTCCGAGATCGCTCGGGTGCGGCCCCTTGGACGTTGCAAGGTCCGGCCGGCACCGCTACGACGAACGACGCAGCCGCGCGACCAATTTGGCTGAGCCTGCCGCGCCGGCCCTGCTTGGTGGCGGCGAGTTCGGCCACCTGCTCGGCGTGCAGTTCCCGGCCCTGGGCGTGCGAGGTCAGGCTGGCATCGATCAGCCCGGCAACATGCGAACCGCTGGTACCCGGTGACGGACTCATCGTCATGTCATGACCATCCTCTGCCGCGGCAACCAAACCGATGCGGTAGGACTGAGCCCGGGTTCAGCACACCACGGCCGGGGATTGTTAAGGTTCGCCCGTGCCGCCGACCCCGCAAGCGCCAGATCAGAACGTGCCTGCGCTGGTGATCGTGCGGCATGGCCAGACCGAGTGGAGCCTGGCCGGCCGGCACACCGGACGTACTGATGTGCCGCTCACCCCGGCCGGCGAGCAACAGGCCAGTACCGCCGGCACGCTGGTACAGCGAGTGCTGGCCGGCCGCCAGCCGGCGCTGGTGATCAGCTCGCCCCGGCAGCGAGCCAGCCGGACGGCCGAACTCGCCGGCTTCCCGCCGGACCTGATCACCGAGGACGCGGCGGAGTGGGACTACGGCGAACTGGAGGGCCTGACCAGCGCCGAGATCAGCTGGCAGTGGCCGGACTGGTCGATCTGGACCGGTCCGGTACCAGGCGGTGAGGACGCCGCCACGGTGAGCAGCAGGCTTGACCGGCTGCTCGCTCGGGCGAGCGAGCCAGCAGGCCCGGTGCTGATCTTCTCGCACGGGCATGCCAGCAGGTGCCTGACCGCGCGATGGCTGGCCGAGCCGGTCACCGCCGGCCGGCATTTTCGGCTGGATACCGGCGCGGTCAGCGCGCTCGGCTACGAGCACGGCAGGCGGGTGGTCCTGCAATGGAATCTCGACAAGACCATCAGTGGACTATCAGGATGAGCGGCAAGCCCGAACCGGCGTCTGGCAACCACCCGCTCGCGGCCGCCCACACCGGCCCGCCGGTGAGCCGAGATCAGGAGCCGTTCGTGACCGATCCGCTTGCCGAGGGCGTCGATTCCACCGACACCGTCGAGCTGACCGTGCCGGCAGATCCTGCCTACGTGTCGGTGTTGCGCACCGTCACCGCGTCGCTGGCCGCCCGCCGCGACTTCACCATCGACGAGATCGACGACCTGCGGATCGCGGTCGACGAGGCGAGCGCGCTGCTGCTGCCGCACGCGGTGCCGACCGGATCGCTGGCGGCGGTCTTCGGCGGCGCCGTTGAGCAGTTGCAGGTCGTGGTCTCAGTCGCACTGTCCGATGACCGGTCAGACGATGTGGCCTGGCTGGATCAGACCAGCTTCGCCTGGATGGTGTTGACGGCACTGACCGACACGATCAGTACCGACGTGGTCAACGGCCGGCTGTGCGTCAGCCTGGCCAAGGCCCGAGGCGCTCGTAGCTGATGACCGAACGCAGCCGACCCGACCGGGATCGGACTCATCAACTGTTCGCCGAACTGGTCACCCTGGAACGCGGCAGTGCGCGCCACCATGAGGTCCGAGCCGCGCTGGTGGAGACCCACATGCCATTGGTGCGCTACCTGGCGCGCCGGTTCGCCGGCCGTGGCGAACCCACCGACGACCTGCTGCAGATCGGCACCATCGGCCTGCTGCAAGCGATTGACCGCTTCGAACCAGAACGCGGGCTGGAATTCTCCACCTTTGCCACTCCCAACATCGCCGGTGAGATCAAGCGCCACTTTCGGGACCGGGGTTGGATGGTTCGGGTGCCGCGACGCCTGCAAGAACTGCAGGGCGAACTTGCCGCAGGAATCAGCGAATTGTCCCAGCGGCTAGGTCGCTCCCCCACCGTCCGGGAACTGGCCGCGCACCTGAACCTGACCGATGAGCAGGTCATCGAGGCCACCGATTCGGCGCGGGCCTACTCAGCGGTGCCGATCGACGTGCCGAGCGCGACCACCGGAATGACCGTCGCGGACAGCCTGATCGAGTCCGATGACGCGCTGGAGCACGTCGAGTTGCGCCACGCCCTGCGCCCGGTACTGGCCGGACTCGGCGAGCGCGAACGCACCGCGCTGGTGCTGCGCTTCGTCGAGAACAAGACCCAGAGCGAGATCGCTCAGGCACTCGGCGTCTCGCAGGTGCACGTGTCCCGGTTGTTAGCGAAAACCCTTATGGAACTGAGGGAAAAGCTGCCGGACGTGCAAGTACCCGGCTGAGGTGACTGACCGGCTAGAGCACCCGGTCCAGCGCGGTGCGCGACGAGCGCTGCAACAGCAGTATCAGCACCGCCAGGGCCACCAGCATGATCGGCACCCCGACCAGCGCGCGACCGGCCTGGATGCCGAGTGAATAGCCGACCGGAAGGGCCAGCACCTGCACCAGCACGATCGGCGAGCGGGCGCTCGGCCGCAACTCCAGCAGGCCACGAGCGCAGACGGCCAGCACCACCGCACCGAACAGCGCGAAGCCGACGATGGCCAGCGCTGCCCAGAGCCTGGTGCTGCTGTGCACGACGGCCAGCACGGCCAACACGATGGCCGCGATCAGCAGCCCGGCTGATTCCAGCCCGACCAGCAGGCTCGCGTACCGGACCGGCGCCGGCACGATGCCGCTGTCGATGCCGCTGTCGAGATCGCTGTCGAGGTCAGGCTCATCTGGCACCATCGCAGCGTATGCGATCGGCCTCGGCACGTTGGGATGGACCGATCCAGCGCGCACGGACGGTACAGTCGGCGGCGTGCGAGTCCTCGTCGTAGCCAATCCGCGGGCCACCACAACCACCGTGCGGCAGCGCGACGTGCTCGTGCACGCGCTGGCCGCCGACGCCAAGCTTGAGGTCGAGGAGACCGCCAATCGTGGTCATGCCGCCGCGCTGGCCTGCCGGGCAATGCGTGACGGGGTGGACGCGGTGGTCGCCCTCGGCGGCGATGGCACCGTCAACGAGGTGGTCAATGGCCTGCTCACCGATGGAGTGCACCCCGGGGTACCGGCGCTCGGCGTGGTGCCAGGTGGGTCCACCAACGTCTTCGCCCGGGCGCTCGGGCTGCCCAACGACCCGGTCGAGGCGACCTCGGTGCTGATCGATGCGATGGCTAACGGTCGCAGCCGGCGGATCGGGCTCGGCCTGGCCGATGACCGCTGGTTCCTGTTCACCGCCGGCCTGGGCTATGACGCGGCCGTGGTCGCCGCGGTCGAGGCCCACCGCCGACGGGGCAAGACGTCCACCCACTCGCTCTACGTTCGCACCGCGGTCCGTACCTTTTTCGCCCAGGATCGGCGGCGGCCGGCGCTGCGGTTGCAGCTGGCCGATGGCCGCACCGTCGAGAACCTGCACATGGCGCTGGTGAACAACTGCGATCCGTGGACGTTCCTCGGCAACCGCGCGGTCTCGCCCACCCCGGCGGCCTCCTTCGATAGCGGATTGGACGTCTACGCCCGGACCCGGATGGGCACGGTGGGCATCCTGTGGTCAGCCAGCCGGATGATCCGGACGATCTCGGCCGACCAGGACGCTGGAGCTGGCCCGGTTGCGCAGCCGAGCGCGGACGAGCCAGGTAGCGTGGACGAGCCGGCCGCAGGCTCGAACCGGCGCTGGTTGCGCGGCGCGCTGGCCGGCCGGCTGCCCGCTGGTAACCGTGCCGACCGGGCGCCGTCGGCTCGGGCCATCCGGCTGCGGGGCGATCTGGTGGAGCACGACCTGGGTGATTTTGTCCTCAGCTCCGCCGAGCCGGTGCCATTTCAGGTCGATGGAGACGCACTAGAGGAACGAAATTCTGTTCGATTTCGCGGAATTCCGGACGCGCTCGAGGTTTTCGTTTAACGGCTTCTATACACCTGATGGCCTAATTCCTCTGCCGTTTGTCCGTATTTAGCTGTGATTGGCCTGTGCAGATTCACCGAGTCTGCGAGATAGCGAGATTCCCACTTGCTCAGTTGCTCAGAGTGAGCAAGGCTTAACCCGGATACCACTTATCAAGGCAGGACCAGGGCATGCTACGACCAGGCTCGCACCCGACGCGATCGGCTTAGTTGCAGCAGTTCCTTGAAGTACGACGCAGCTCGTGAAACAATTCACAAGCCTGTTGCTGCGGCGTGAGCTTCGGCGGTGTGGGGTTTCAACCTGCAGGGTTGTTCGGACTGCAGGGTGCAAGCAGGGTTTCAAACTGCGAAGCCCCGGACCATTGCGTAGCGTCGAGGCGTTTGCGTAGCAACTTTCCCCAAGCCAAGTGAGGAGATCGACCCCATGGACTGGCGTCACCGCGCGGTGTGCCGCGACGAGGACCCGGAACTGTTCTTTCCGATCGGTAATACCGGTCCGGCATTGATGCAGATCGAAGAAGCGAAGGCTGTTTGCCGTCGCTGTCCCGTCATGTCTGAGTGCCTGGCCTGGGCACTCGAAAGCGGCCAGGATGCTGGCGTGTGGGGTGGCCTGAGCGAGGACGAACGCCGGGCGCTCAAGCGTCGTAACGCTCGCGCCCGGGCCCGAATGTCCTGAACCGGCGCCACGAGTTCGCCGGATTCCGATCAGCGCGGTTCAGCGCGACCTGTCAGCCAGCTGCCCGATCACGATAGCCACGCGATCAGTGGCCGTCCGGGCTTGTTCCTGGCAGATGCTGAACCCTGCTGAGCGGAATCTGCAACGTCACCTCGGTTCCGGGCAGGTCAGCCCGTCCGCTGAGGTCCATCGTGGCCTCGAGTTCGGCGGCCACGAGCGTCTGGACGATCTGCAGGCCCAGCCGGTCCGAGCCGTCCAGCGAGAACTTGTCCGGCAGCCCGGCCCCGTCGTCGGCTATGACTACGGTCAGCACGCCCCGCGAACGCTGACCGCGGACCTGGACGCTGCCTGACCGGGTATCCGGAAAGCCGTGCTCGACCGCGTTGCCGACCAGTTCGGTCAGCACCATCACCAGCGGCGTGGCCAAGGCCGCCGGCAGCTGCCCGAACGCACCGGTTCGCCGCACCGACACCCGATCCGCAGCGCCGGTCACCTCGGCCAGCATGGCCAGCAGCCGGTCGACCACCTCGTCGAAGGCGACCTCCTCATCGATCGCCGAGGACAGCGTCTCGTGCACCAGTGCGATCGAGGACACCCGCCGCATGGACTCCTCCAGAGCGGTGCGAGCCTCGGCATTGGCCACCCGACGGGCCTGCAATCGCAGCAATGCGGCCACCGTTTGCAGGTTGTTCTTCACCCGGTGATGGATCTCACGGATGGTCGCGTCCTTGGACATGATCTGGCGATCCCGACGGCGCAGCTCGGTGACGTCCTGCAGCAACACCAGCGCGCCCAGCGATTCACCGCGCGGATGCAGCGGGATCGCCCGCAGCTGCACGATCGCGCCAGCGCCGCTGTCCACCTCGCGGCTGTTCGGGTGCACGCCCCGCAGCGCCTCGGCCAGCATCGCGGCCAGGTCGGCGGCTTGGAACGGATCGCGGACCAGCGCCCGCACCGCGTCCAGGAACGGCTCACCCTGCAGGTTTCCGTTGAAACCGAGCCGGCGTAGCGCCGAGGACCCGTTCGGGCTGGCGTAGAGCACCCGGCCCGATCCGTCGATCCGGATCATCCCGTCCCCGACCCGGGGGCCGGCCGCTTCCTCCCGCTCGCTGGCCGGTCCGGGGAACTGCCCGGTGGACACCATCGAGGCGAGGTCGGCCGCACTCTGCAGGTAGGCCAACTCCAGCTGGCTGGGGCTGCGCACGCTGGTCAGGTTGCTGTCGCGCCCGAGCACCGCGATGGTGCTGCCCTCGAAGACGATCGGGATCGCCTCGCGGCGGATCGGAGTGTCGCCTTCCCAATCCGGATCGGACTCCCGAAAGATCCGCGCCTCGCTGATCGCGATCTGCAGCGCAGCCGCCCGTACCCCGCTCAGCCGCTCGCCGACCCGGTCGTGCAGGTAGGCGGTCTGCCCGGTGGTCGGCCGGCACTGCGCGACGCAGAGAAAGACCTGGGCAGGCTGCTCCGGGCCGGCTACCGTCGGGCTGGTCGGCACCCACAGCAACAGGTCGGCAAAGGACATGTCCGACAGCAGCTGCCATTCGGCTACCAGTTGCTGCAGGTGCCCGGTCTGGCCGGCATCGAGGCCGGTGTTGGCGGCGAGGGCGGCGGACAGCGCTGACATGGTCGAATCAGCGTCCCACACCTAACCCTGAGCGGACTTGATCGCCTCTCGGACGGTGCGATGCGCCGCGGCCAGCTCGGCCGCGGCGGCCGGGGCCAGGCCGGTAACCAGGTGGACGATGGCCGCCCGCGCGTTCCAGCCGCAGCGTTGCATCGCCTGCCAGGCCCGCGCCTCATCGACCCCGGCGCTGGCGGCCACCGCTGCCGCGACCCGGCCCCGCAGCTTGTCGTTGGCGGCCACCACGTCGATCATGTGGTTGTCGTGCACCCGGCCGAGCCGGATCATGGTCGCGGTGGTGAGGGTGTTGAGCACCAGCTTCTGCGCGCTGCCGGCGGCCAGCCGGGTGGACCCTGACACCACCTCGTCACCGACCGGCACCTCGATTGCCACTTCGACCAGATCGGCCAGCGGCGAGCCGACCAGGTTGGTGATGCCGACCAGCGCCGCCCCGAGCTGACCGGCCCGCTCGGCCGCCGCGCAGGTGTAGGGCGTCCGGCCGCTGGCGGTCACCGCGATCACCGCGTCGTCCGGTCCGACGTCCAGCTCGGCGATGTCCGCGCGGCCCAGCGCCACGTCGTCCTCGGCGGCGTCGGTGCCCACCAGATGCCCGGCACCACCACCGGCAACCCTGGCCTGGATCCGGTGCTCGGGGATGCCATAGGTGCCCGGCACCTCGACCGCCTCCTGAACCGCCAGCCGGCCAGAGGTGCCAGCGCCCAGCAGCAGCAGCCGGCCGCCGGCCTGGTAGGCGGCCGTGAGCAGGTCGACCGCCCGGCCGATCTCGCGATGGGCGGCCTGCACGGCAGCGGCCACCTTCGCCTGGCCGGCCAGTACGGCCAGCACCGCCTGCTCGGTATCGAGCAGGTCCAGCGCCGTTCGACCATCAGCCAGCGACCCGGCTGGCTGCGCTTGGTCGGCCAACTTCATCACCACGTCTGAGTCCATCACCACGTCTGGGTCACCTTCGACAGTCCCCGGGGCGCGTCCGGATCCCCACCCCGTTGCAGCGCGAGCTGGTAGGCCAGTTGCTGCAGCGGCAGGATCTCCACGATAGGAAACAGCTCCTCAGCCAGCCCGGCGGTCACCACCGGCAGCACTGGGACGTCCTGCTGGCCGGATAGTTGTGGCCAGCCGCCGACCAGCACCAGGTCGGCGCGGCGCTCGCGCAACCGGTCCAGCACCGCCGGCATCGCCCGGCCACCGGCTCCCGGCGTGAGGATGGCCAGCACCGGCAGATCGGCATCGACCATCGCCATCGGGCCGTGCAACAGGTCGGCGCCGGAGAAGGCCTGAGCGCCCAGATAGCAGGTCTCCATCAGCTTCAGGGCAGCTTCCCGAGCGCCTGGATAGCTGTAGCCGCGCGCCGTGCTGATCAGCCGATCAGCGCCGGCGAACCTGGCCGCGATCGCTGCTACCCCGGCGCTGCCGGCCAGCGTCTGCTCGGCCGCCTCGCCGAGCCGGCCCAGTTCGGCCGGGGTGGCTGACGGCCGGTCCGACAGCGGCGCCAGCAGCAGGTACAGCGCCAGCAACTGCGCGGTGTAGCTCTTGGTCGCGGCAACCGCGCGTTCGGTGCCGGCCTGCACATCCACCGAGAATTCAGCCGCCCGGGCCAGCTCCGAGGACGGGTTGTTGGTGAGCGCCACCGTGATCGCGCCGCATTGCCGGGCGGCCGCCAGCGATTCGATCAGGTCCGGTGACCCGCCAGACTGGCTGACCGCGATGAACAGCACATCGCGCAACTGCGGGCGGGCGCCGTAGACGGTCATCGAGGACGGCGAGACCAGGCCGGCGGGCAACCCGAGCCGGACCTCAATCAGGTACTTGGCATACAGGGCCGCGTGATCGGAGGTACCGCGAGCGGCCAGCAGCACGAACCTGGGCCGGCGCGCCGCGATCGCGGCCGATACCCGGGCGAGCTCGCTGCCCGGCCCGGTGGCCAGCCGATGCAGCAGCGCCGGCTGCTCGGCGATCTCGGCCGCCATGTGTTGGCCGGCAACGTGCTGCCCGGCAACCCTCGGTTCCACAGAATTGTCCCCTTACGCACTGATATCCAGCACTCACCGCGGCCATAATTGGACTAGACAAATCCTCAGCGTGCCGGGTTCGCCCCGTTAAGTCAATGGTATAGACCACTGTCGCGAGAAAATGAGATAGTGGTTCGGAAACCACCTGCGAGAGGATGGTCATCGGTGACCGACGATCAGCGACGCGAGCCCAAATACTACCTGGTGAAGCGGCACCTGCTCGAGCTGATCGCGGAGTATCAGCCTGGCACTGTGGTACCCACCGAACGGGAACTGGCCGAGCTGGCGGCAACGTCGCGGACCACAGTGCGACAGGCGCTCAGCGAGCTGGTGACCGAAGGCCGGCTGGTCCGCCGGCAGGGCTCGGGCACCTACGTCGCCGAGCCCAAGCTCGCCTGGCCGCTGCAGATGTCCAGCTTCACCGAGCAGGCCGCCTCGTCCGGGCTGAAGGTGGAAACCACGCTGATCTCGGCTGAACGGGTGCCGGCCACGCCCGAGATTGCCGAGTTGCTGCAGCTCAAGGTCGGCGCCCAGGTGCACCGAATCGAGCGGCTGCGCGAGGTGAACGGCTCGCCGATGGCGCTGGAACAGTCCCACCTGTCGGCGCGACGCTTTCCCGGACTGGCCAAGGCGCTGCGCCAGACGGGTTCGCTGTATCAGGTGCTGCATGAGGAGTGGGGGGTGTGGCCGGAATCTGCCGTGGAGACCATCGAAACCGCACCGGCCTCACCGCGCGAGGCCGGCCTGCTCGCAACCGACACCGGCGCGCCGATGCTGATCCTGTCCCGGCACAGCATGGATTCGGCCGGCCAGCCGGTTGAATGGGTTCGAAGCTGGTATCGAGGCGACCGCTACACGTTCGTGGCCAGGCTCAACACCCCGGCCAAATAGCGCGATCCCGGCGGGCTCGTCCGGCATGTCAAACGCGCATTAAACAGCTAGTGCAATACATTTCGGACCGGTCCAATCCATGGAGGTCGAGATGTCCAAGCTGTCCCGGCACCGGCTCTCGCCTGGTGTCAGCGTTGCGGTAGCGGTATTGCTCGCGATTCCAGTCCTGGCCCTGCTAGCCGTCCCGCTGTATGCGAAAAGGTCCCCGGAGCTATGGGGATTCCCGTTCTTCTACTGGTACCAGATGCTCTGGGTGCTGATCTGCGGCCTGTTCACGGGCACGGCCTACCTGCTGATCGAACGCGATCGCAAGGGATCGAACCGATGACCGGCCGTCCGGTGGCTGACACCGTAGAACTCGCCGCCAGTACCAAGCTGGACGGGGTAGCGCTGAGCGTCCTGCTGTTCTTCTTCATCGTGGTGACCGTCGGGGGTTTCTGGGCCGCGCGCTGGCGCCGCTCGGATACCCCGCATTCGCTGGACGAATGGGGTCTGGGCGGGCGCAGCTTCGGCACCGTGATCACCTGGTTCCTGCTGGGCGGGGACCTGTACACCGCCTACACCTTCATCGCCGTTCCGGCGGCAATGTTCGCCACCGGTGCGATTTCCGGTTTCTTCGCGGTGGCCTACACGATCCTGGTCTACCCGATCGTGTTCGTGTTCATGCCACGGATGTGGTCGGTCGCGCACAGCAAGGGCTACGTCACCGCCGCCGACTTCATCCGCGGCCGGTTCGATTCCCGGGCGCTGGCCCTTGCCGTCGCGATCACCGGAATCCTGGCGACCATGCCCTACATTGCCCTGCAACTGGTGGGCATTCAGGCGGTGCTCGACACGATCGGGTTGGGCGGCAAGGGCAATGCCTTCGTCCGCGATCTGCCGTTGCTGATCGCATTCGCGGTGCTGGCCGCCTACACCTACTCCTCCGGCCTGCGCGCTCCGGCGATCATCGCGTTCGTCAAGGACAGCTTGGTATACCTGGTGATCGCGGTCGCGGTGGTCTACGTCGGGGTGCACATCGGCTTCCATCACCTTTTCCAATCAGCTGAAACCAAGATGGCAACCAAGACCAAGACCGGTGCCGCCACCGGGGTGTTCGTCCCGGCGAAGGGAAACTACTGGGCCTACGCAACGCTCGCGCTCGGCTCGGCGATGGCCCTGTTCATGTATCCGCACTCGATGACGGCGGTGCTGTCAGCCAAGTCTCGCAATGTGATCCGGCGTAACACCGCTTTCTTGCCGGCATATTCTCTGCTGCTCGCGTTGCTGGCACTGCTCGGTTACGCCGCGATCGCCAGCAAGACCTCGGTGATCGGCAGCGATGGCAAGCCAAACGCGCAACTGGCGGTGCCGCACTTCTTCCGTGACCAGTTCCCGCACTGGTTTGCCGGCGTCGCCTACTCGGCGATCGCGATCGGCGCGCTGGTACCGGCCGCGATCATGTCGATTGCCGCGGCGAACCTGTTCACTCGCAATATCTATCGCGAGTTCCTGGTGCGTGATGCCAGCCCGCAGCACGAGGCGCAGGTTTCCAAGATCACCTCGCTGGTGGTGAAGTTCGGCGCATTGATCTTCGTCCTGGCATTGGACAAGCAGAACGCGATCAACCTGCAGTTGCTCGGTGGCGTGTGGATCCTGCAGACCTTCGTGGCGGTGGTGGTCGGGCTTTACAGCCGCTGGTTGCACCGACTGGCGCTGCTGGCCGGTTGGGCCGCTGGCATGCTGTACGGCACGCTTGCTGCCTACCATCAGTCCTCGGCAGCGACCAAGCACTTCGGCGGTTCGCTGGCGACCTTCCCCTACACCCACACCAAGGTCTACATCGCCTTCTCAGCGCTGGCGATCAACATCGTGGTGTCGGTGCTGCTGACGCTGGTGTTGCGGGCGATTAAGGCGCCGGCCGGCAACGATCACACGGTGGCCGAGGACTACTACTCCGAATCGGTTGCTGACGGCCGTTCGGTGCCCGGTACCGAGGGTGGCCTGCCTGCATCAGAGGCGACCGCGAGGGGTTGAGCGCCGCTGCATTGTGCGGCCTGAGCTTTCGGGTGCAGGCAACCAGACCGGAAGGTCAGGCCGCACAATGCGGAGCGGTTACTCGGCGCGGTACTCCAGGTGCGTGGTCTCGATGACCACCTGGGTCAGCCGACCTCGAATCCGGTCCTTCAGGCTGGCTGGGGCGACGTCGCCACCGCAGCTGCGGGCCACCAGTGACTTCACGTCCTGCTCGAGGCCGAACTGGCGCAGGCACGGGGCGCAGGCGTCCAGGTGCTGCCTGATCCGCTGCCTGGCATCGACGTCGGACTCATCGTCGAGGTACAGGTACACATCGGCGAGCACCTCGCCGCAGTCCAGCCCACCCGGGCCGAAACCGGTCATGACGTCGCTCCTTCAGATCCCGCTCCGGTGCTGGACTTGACCAGTCCCCGACCGCGTGCGTAATCAGCCAGCAGCACCTGCAGTTGCTTGCGGCCACGGTGCAATCGCGACATCACGGTCCCGATCGGGGTGTCCATGATCTCGGCGATCTCCTTGTAGGCGAAACCTTCGACGTCAGCGAGGTAGACAGCTAGCCGGAACTCCTCCGGCAACGACTGCAGCGCGTCCTTCACGTCGGAGTCAGGCAGGTGATCCAGCGCTTCCATCTCGGCCGACCGAAGACCGCTGGAGGTGTGCGATTCAGCCGCGTGCAGCTGCCAATCCTCGATCGTGTCGGAGTTGCTCTGAAGCGGCTGGCGCTGCTTCTTACGGTAGGTATTGATAAACGAGTTGGTCAGGATCCGATACAGCCAAGCTTTGAGGTTGGTGCCTTCGGAGAACTGGTGAAAGGCCGCGAAAGCCTTCACGAAGGTTTCCTGAACCAGGTCCTCGGCATCGGCGGGATTGCGGGTCATCCGCATTGCCGCGGCATAGAGCTGGTCGAGGAATGGCAGGGCATCCCGCTCGAATCGAGCTCGACGCTGCTCGACAGTCTCCTCGGCCACAGGGCCCCCTCTCGCCTCGACCGGGCCTTGACTGCGGCCGGCCATCTGGAAGCTTACGGGGCCGAGGGAACCACCGGCTCGCTCGGTTGCCCTGTCCTGCGAACGCTCTGGACGGTCCAACACAAGCATCTTCGGTTTCCTCCTGCGTGACAGCTCGGCGATGTTTCTCGGCGATGTGGCGTCGCAGGGCTGAAACGCAGGGTTGAACCGGATACATTCCCGTCCGCCCCGGCTGCCTGGTCCGTGGCCGGCGCATCGAGTGCGCCGGGGTCCCCGCTGTAACAGCGCTAGACCAGCTGGCGGTGATTGCCTCGGGGCAGGTCCGGGTCTGGTGTGAAGTCATCCGAGCCACCACCGCCACCGCCACCCGCGCACCACGGGCACCACGGCTGCAGCATCCGGTGGCTGGAGTAGGCCAGGATCAGGTAAACCATCGAGGACTGGATAATCGCCCAGCAGAGCCGGCCCGGCGTGCTGGTGAGAAAGTTCGATCCGATCAGCACGATCAGGTATGGCACGATCACGCGCGGGTTGCTACCGGAGTGAGCCAGCCAGAACCGGCGCTGGTAGCGGGAGGCATACTCGGCCGCATTGAGCGGCATCGAAGCAGCGCAGCTCTCGCACAACCGGCGGTCGTGCTCGCGCATCAGCAGCCAGGTCGCCAGCACGAAAGCCAGCAGCGAAAGCACCGCGAGCAGGATCAGCGGAGTCGGTGTGACCGGCCGGATTCCCAGCGCGATCGCAGCCAGGATCGCAGCGCTCAACAGCTGGGGAGCGTAATGCCCCCAGCGGCGCGCTATGCCGCCCGAATAGGACAGCCCGTAGCTTTCACTCATAGCTGGTGTTTCCCCCGCGGAAATCCTGCTGCCAATTGGTGCCGTGGACGGTTTACTTGCTCCGGTGGCTGCCGTGACCACGCCACATTAACGATCATGCGCCGACCTTGGGCGCCTGGGCAAGCGGCCATTCAGCGCACCACGAATTGCTCGCCACGCACGGTAATCACATCGCCACGCACCAGCTGTCGACCCCGCCTGTTTTCGGGTTCACCGTTCACCAATAAGGTTCCTTCAGCCAACAACAACTTTACGTCCGAGCCCAACTCGACCGCGTCGGCCAGCTTCAGAAACTGGCCGAGCCGGATCTGGGAGTCCCGAATGGTGATAGCGCGCATCCGTCCATGATGGGCCCTGTACGGATCGGACGCGCCAGCGGATCGGGCGAGCCAGCTGGCAGGATCGGCTGACATGAGCGGAGCCACCCCTGCGACCACGGCGCTGGACCTGGCCGGCTTCGGTTACACGCTGCACCCGTACCACCATGATGCTCGGGCGCAATCCTATGGCGACGAGGCGGCCGCCGCGCTCGGCGTCGACCCGCACCGGATCTTCAAGACCCTGATCACCTCGGTGGACGGCAAGCTGGTGTGCGCGGTGGTGCCGGTTGCGGCCAAGCTCAACCTGAAGGCGCTGGCCGCGGCGGCCGGCGGTCGCAAGGCCGAGCTGGCCGAGCCAGCTCGCGCGCAGCGGGCCACCGGTTACGTGCTGGGCGGCATCAGCCCGCTGGGCCACCGCAGCGCGATGCCGGTGGTGCTGGATGACTCGATCGGTGATTTCGATACCGTCTTCGTCTCGGCCGGCCGGCGCGGCCTGCAGCTGGAACTGTCGCCGCTGGACCTGCTCACGATCACCGAGGCGCGGACGGCCGCGCTCGCTACGACCTGAAATCCTCCTCGCGGAACTCGTTGTCGGCTCGCTGACCGGCCCGGTCCTGCTCGGCCCCGCGCAGCTGAACCCGGCGGATCTTGCCGCTGATCGTCTTGGGCAGGTCGGCGAATTCCAGCCGCCGGATCCGCTTGTAGGGCGCCAGGTGCTGCGAGCAGTAGGCCAGGATCTGCTCGGCGGTGGCCGCGTCGGGCTGGTACCCGGCCGCCAGCACCACGTAGGCCTTGGGCACCGACAACCTGACCGGATCCGGGGCCGGCACCACAGCCGCCTCGGCAACGGCCGGGTGCTCGATCAGCACGCTCTCCAGCTCGAACGGGCTGATCCGGTAGTCACTGGACTTGAACACGTCATCGGTACGCCCGACGTAGGTCAGGTAGCCGTCCTCGTCCAGGCTCGCGACATCGCCGGTGTGATAGAGCCCGTGCGCCATCGCGGCGTCGTTTCGCTCGGCGTCATCGCGGTACCCGACCATCAGGGCGACCGGACGATTAGACAGCTCCAAGCAGAGCTCACCTTCCGCGCCGGCCTGCTGATCGCGCGCCTGGCCGGTTACCGGGTCAGCGAGCACCACGGTGTAGCCGGGCAGTGGACGTCCCATCGAGCCAGGCTTGACCAGCTCACCGGGCGGGTTGCCCACCTGGGCGGTGGTCTCGGTCTGGCCGAAGCCGTCCCGGATGGTCATCCCCCATGCGCGCTGAACCTGCTCGATCACCTCCGGATTGAGTGGCTCGCCGGCACCGACAAGCTCGCGCAGGTTGAGCTGCCACTGGGGCAGGTCCTGCTGGACCAGCATCCGCCAGACCGTCGGCGGCGCGCAGAACGTGGTCACGCCGGCGTCGCGAAGCACGTCCAGCAGCCGCGCCGCGTCGAACCGGACGTAGTTGAACAGCAGCACGGTGGCACCGGCATTCCAGGGCGCGAAGAAACACGACCAGGCGTGCTTGGCCCAGCCCGGCGAGGAGACATTGAGGTGCACGTCGCCGGGCCGCAGGCCGATCCAGTACATGGTGGACAGGTGCCCGACCGGGTAGCTCAGGTGGGTGTGCTCGACCAGCTTCGGCTTGGACGTGGTGCCCGAGGTGAAATACAGCAGCAGTGGATCGGTGCCGGCCGTCGCCGTCTCGGGGACGAACAGCGCGTCATTCTCGGCAAAATCGCCGTAGTTCAGCCAGCCGGGTGCTGGCTCGCCGACCGCGATCGGCAGGTAGTCGCCACCGGCTGCGGTGAAGCCGGCAACCAGGTCGGACCGGCAGATCACCGCGCCCACCGCGCCGCGCTCCAACCGGTCGGCCAGGTCGGCCGCCGACAGCAAGGTCGTCGCCGGGATGATCACCGCACCCAGCTTCATGCAGGCCAGCATCGATTCCCACAGCTCGACCTGGTTGCCAAGCACCAGCAACACCCGCATCCCCCGGCCGACGCCGCGCTGGGCCAGCCAGCCGGCCAGCCGCGAGGAACGTTCGGACAGCTCGGCGAAGCTGTAGCTGGCCTCGGACCCATCGTCCTCGATCAGTCGCAAGGCGGGCTGGTCGGCGCGCTCGCGGGCCAGCACCCCGTCGAAGTAGTCCAGTGCCCAGTTGAAGCGCTCCGGCCGCGGCCATTGGAACTGCTGGTAGGCGCGGGCGTAGTCGCCCCGGCAGTCCAGCAGCAGGTCGCGGGCAGCGAGGAATTCGGCGATGGCGTGCGGATCTGCTACTGGCTCGCTCATACCGGCGACTCTGGCATGTCAGGCCAAGATTTTCCACGGGACGCGTGTCGAACGATCAGCCAGCTGCGCACGATTCAGGGCGTCCGTAGGCCGGCCGAGGTCGGCGCCGGTCAGCGCCGGTCAGCCGAGCTCGCCGAGCCAGCCAGCCACCACCGCGCCGACCTCGCCGGCCGACCGCTTGAGCGAATGGTCGCCCGGCAGTTGCCGGACCGTGCGTCCCGGCGCCGGCTCGGGCATCCCGAACGGGTCGCTGACCCCCTGCACGACCAGCACCGGCACCGGCACCGCAGCCAGCTCATCAAGCCGCGACTTCTCCGGTTTGCCTGGCGGATGCACCGGAAACGCAATCGCGACCACCGCCACCGGGCGCGGTGTGAGCAGGTCATCGGCGGCCGTCCGGCAGGCCACCCGAGCGCCGGAGGACCGGCCTGCGTAGACGAAGGACAGCCCAGCCAGCGCCTTGCGCCGGCCCAGCGCGGTGATGACCGCCGACCAGGCCTGATCCAGCACGCCGGCCGCTGGTGGTGCCTTGCGGCCGGCCAGCCGGTAGGGCTGGGTCACCCGGGCAACGCTGATTCCGGCCGCCCGGCAGGCATCGCGGATCGCCAGCAGGTCAGCCGACTCGACCGAACCGCCGGCACCGTGCCCGATCACCAGCAGGGTGCCGGCACCGCGTACCTGATCGAGCTCGACCTGGGCCGGGCCGACCGGAGTCGGGATGTTCAGCTGCACCATCGGTCAATCATGCCCGGCCATCCCGATTCTGCCGCCCGAAGCCGCGGATTCGGGACACGGCCGGGCGCGGGTTCCGGCGGCAGAACGCGGCTTGGGGGCGTCGTTGGGGATGTCTTTGGGATGTCTTTGGAATGTCTTTGGGATGTCGCAGCCATCCGGCAAGATCGAGGCATGTGCGGGCGGTATGTCAATTCAGCGGTAACCGATGACCTGGTGGACGAATTCGATGTCGAGCAGGTGGACGGCGACGAGCTGCCGCCGTCCTGGAATATCGCGCCGACCGATCCGGTGCGGGTGGTGCTGGACCGGCCACCGAAGGGCGAAACGGCTGTCACCCGGCACCTGCGCACCGCCCGCTGGGGCCTGGTGCCGAGCTGGTCGAAGGATCGCAAGGGCGCGGCGCGGATGATCAATGCCCGGATCGAGACGGTGACCGAGAAGCCAGCTTTCAGCAAGGCTGCCGGCCTGCGCCGCTGCCTGATCCCGGCCCAGGGCTACTACGAGTGGCAGCAGACCGAGCACGGCAAGGTACCGCACTTCCTGCACGACCCGGACGGCGCGCTGCTGGCGATGGCCGGCCTGTACGAGCTCTGGCGCGACCGCGCGCTGGCCGATGACGATCCGAACCGCTGGCTGTGGACCTGCACGATCATCACCCAGCAGGCCACCGACCTGCTGGGTGAGATCCACGATCGAAACCCGGTTATCGTGCCAGCCGGGCTGCGGCAGGCCTGGCTGGACTGTTCAAGCGGCGATCCCGCCACCGCTCGAGCGGTGCTCGATGAGATTCCGCCGGCCCGGCTCGAGCCGTACGTGGTTTCGGCCGCGGTCGGCAAGGTGAGCAACAACGGCCCCGAACTCATCGAGGAAGTAACGCCGAACTCCGGGGCCGGCCAGCAGATGCTGGAGCTATAGAACTACGGTTGGGCAGAACTACGGTTGGGGCAAGTCCCGGCCCAATCCTCGGAGGCGGAAATGGCGCAGCGCGTTGCGGTGACCGGCGGCAGCGGCAAGCTCGGCCGAGCGGTCGTGGCCGATCTGATCGCGCACGACTGGGATGTGATCAACCTCGATCAAGCGCCGCCACCCGCCGATCAGGGCTGCCCGTTCGTCCGGATCGACTTTCGCGATTTCGGCCAGGCCGCTGAGGCCTTGACCGGCATCCAGGATCGTTACGACGGCCTGGACGCGCTGGTGCACCTGGCCGCGATTCCGGCGCCCGGGCTGACCGGCAACGCCGCCACCTTCGCCAATAACGCCACCAGCAGCTACAACGTGTTCACCGCCGCGAAGCTGGCCGGCGTCCGCAATGTGGTGTGGGCATCGAGTGAAACCGTGCTGGGCTTGCCATTCGACACTCCCCCGCCGTACCTGCCGGTCGATGAGGCCTACCCGGCCCGGCCGGAATCGACGTACTCGCTGGTCAAAACCCTCGAGGAACAAATGGCCGTCCAGCTGTGCCGGTGGGACAGCCAGCTGAAGATGATCGGGTTGCGGTTCTCCAACGTGATGTACCCCGAGGATTACCAGCAATTCCCAGGCTTTCAGGACGATCCGCTGCTGCGCAAGTGGAATCTCTGGGGCTACATCGACGCCCGCGACGGCGCCCAGGCGGTACGTCGTGCGCTGGAACTCGACCTGGCCGGCAGCGAGGTGTTCATCATCGCCAATGCGGACACGGTGATGAACCGGCCCTCGACCGAGCTAGCCGCCGAGGTCTTTCCGGGCGTCGAGGTAACCAAGGTGCTTGGCGAGCACGAAACACTGCTCTCGATCGACAAGGCACGCCGGGTGCTCGGCTACCAGCCGGAGCATTCCTGGCGTGATCACGTCTGAGTCGAGCGCCCATACTGTAGGCATGGCAGTACCCGACGAAGCAGGCCAGGCAGGCCAGGCAGTCCAGGTCTGGGCCGCGCCGGCAGCGACCGGCCGGCTGCTCGCGACCGTCACGCTGCCCGGTTCGAAGTCGCTGACCAACCGGGCCCTGGTGCTGGCGGCGCTGTCGTCCAGCCCGACCCTGCTGACCTCGCCGCTGCGAGCCCGCGACACCGAACTGATGGCCGGTGCGTTGCGCGCACTCGGAGTGTCGGTGCTCGACCAGCCGGATCAGGGCTGGCTGGTCAATCCCGGCCCGCTGCACGGCGGCCAGGTCGATTGCGGGTTGGCCGGTACCGTGATGCGCTTCGTACCACCGCTGGCTGCGCTCGCGGCTGGTGAAAGCACCTTCGATGGCGACCCGCACGCCCGGACCCGACCGATGCACGCCCTCATCGACGCGCTGCGCCAAGCCGGCGCCCGGATCACCGATGACGGCCGTAGCCTGCTGCCGTTCACCGTGCACGGCACCGGCGGCCTGCCCGGCGGCTCGATCGAGATCGACAGCTCGGCGTCCTCGCAGTTCGTCTCGGCGCTGCTCATCGCCGCGTCCCGGTTCGACCAGGGTGCCGAGCTTCGCAATATCGGCCCACGGCTACCGTCCCTGCCGCACATCGAGATGACCATCGCCGCACTGGTCGAGGCGGGCGCTTCGATCACGACCATCGGCCCTGGCCACTGGCAGGTCGCACCGGGCAAGCTCGACCTGTCCGATCAGCGGATCGAGCCGGACCTGTCCAATGCCGCACCGTTCCTGGCGGCTGCCCTGGTGACCGGTGGGGCGGTGACGGTACCCGGCTGGCCGCCGGCCACCAAGCAACCGGGTGACCTGCTTGGCGAGTTGCTGACCCGGATGGGCGCCTCGGTAACCCGCGGTGCCGACGGCTTGACGGTGACCGGCACCGGCGCGATCGGGCCGCTGGTCGCCGACCTGCACGAGGCGAGCGAGCTGACCCCGGTGCTGGCCGCGCTGGCCGCGCTGGCCGACGGCGAGTCCCGGATATCGGGCGTGGCCCATATCCGCGGCCACGAAACCGACCGGTTGGCCGCGCTGCGCACCGAGCTCGCCGGTCTCGGCGCTAACGTCAGCGAGACCGAGGACGGCTTGATCATCCGGCCGGCCGCGCTGCGCCCCGGGCTCTGGCACGCCTACGCCGACCACCGGATGGCGCAGGCCGGCGCTTTGCTCGGGCTCGCGGTTGCCGGCCTCACCGTCGATGACATCGGCTGCACCAGCAAGACCCTGGCCGACTTTCCCGGGCTGTGGGCCGGGCTGCTGGAACAGTCGGGCTGAGGATGGCGCGGCGCGATACTCAGCGGTTGGACGAGGACGACGTGCGCAACCGGCCGACCCGGTATGGCAGCCGGGCCCGGACCAAGCAGCGGCCGGCGCACACCGACGCGGCCAGCGGCATGGTGGTCACCGTCGACCGCGGCCGGTTCACCGTGCTGCTCGACGATGGCCAGACCCAGCTGACCGCGATGCGGGCTCGCGAGCTGGGCCGCAAGGCGATCGCGGTCGGCGATCAGGTCGGCGTGGTGGGCGACCTGACCGGCCAGCCGGACACCCTGTCCCGGATCGTCCGGGTGGACGAGCGGCGCACCGTGCTGCGGCGCACCGCCGATGACAACGACCCGTACGAGCGGGTGATCGTGGCAAATGCCGACCAGCTGTTGATCGTCACCGCGCTGGCCGATCCGCCGCCGGTGTACGGGCTGATCGACCGGTGCGTGGTGGCCGCGCTGACCGCCGGCCTGGAGCCGATCCTGTTGCTCACCAAGGCAGATCTCGGTTCACCCGATGAGGTGCTGGCCAACTATGCCGAGCTCGATATCCCAGCCGTGGTCACCTCGCGCGGCGCTGACCTGACCGAGATCGGGCAGCTGCTCGATGGCAAGAAGACCGTGTTCGTCGGCCATTCCGGGGTTGGCAAGTCCACCCTGGTCAACGCGCTGGTACCCGGCGCGCTGCGCAGCACCGGGCTGGTCAGCAAGATCGGGATGGGCCGGCACACCTCGACCTCGGTGCTCGCACTGCGGTTGCCTTCACCCTGGCACGGCTGGGTAATCGACACTCCGGGGGTGCGCTCGTTCGGCCTGGCGCACGTCACCGCGCAGGACCTGCTGTGGGCCTTCCCCGACCTGGAGGATGGCGCGGTGCGGTGTCCGGGCAGCTGCGAGCACCTGGCCACTGCCGAGGGTTGCGCGCTGGATGCCTGGGTGGCGGCTGGCAACTCCAGCCCGTCCCGGCTGGCTGCCTTCCGGCGGCTGCTGTCCAGCCGCACCGACTTGGGCTAGGCCAGCCTAGCGATTGAGGTAACGGCCGAGCACCTCGACGGCCTGGGCGATCTCGGTGGTGTCACCGGCGAAGGACAACCGGGCGTAGCGGTGACCGTTGGCCAGGTCGAAGTCCACCCCGGGCGCCAGCGCCACCCCGGTGTCGGCCAGCACCTGCCGCACCCAGGGCAACGAATCATCAGTGAAATCCGAGACATCGGCGTAGATGTAGAAGGCACCATCGGCCGGCGCCAGCCGGTTCAGCCCGATCGCCGGCAGCGCACCCAGCAGCAAGGCACGGTTGTGCGCGTACCTGGCCACGTTCGAATCCAGCTCGGAGTAGGAGTCGAAGGCGGCCAGCGCGGCATGCTGGGACAGCGTCGGTGGGCAGAGCGCGAAGTTGCCGACCAGCCGATCGACCGCGTCCACCAGCGCGTCGGGTACCAGCAGCCAACCCAACCGCCAGCCGGTCATCGAGAAGTACTTGCTGAAGGAGTTCACCACGATCGAGTTCCTGCTGTACTGCCAAGCACAAGCGGCTGGCCCGGCATAGCTGATGCCGTGATAGATCTCATCGGAGATCAGCCGGACACCGCGACTGTCGCACCAGTCGACGATGGCCGACAGCCGATCCGGGCTGACCATCGCCCCGGTCGGGTTGGCCGGTGCGGCCAGGATCAACCCGGCCGGAACCGGGTCCAGCGCGTCCAGCATCGCGACGTTCGGCACGAAGCCATCGGCCGGGCCGCAGTCGAAATCCTGCACCTGGCACCCCAGGCTGGCCAGGATATTGCGGTAGGCAGGGTAGCCCGGCCGCGCGAGGGCAACCACGTCGCCGGCATCGAATGCGGCTAGAAAAGCAGCCAGAAACGCACCGGACGAGCCGGTGGTAACCGCGACGTTTACCGCCTCGACCTCGATGCCGTACCAGAGCCGGGTGTGCTCGGCGATCGCCTGCCGCAGCACGGGCAGCCCGGTCGCCGCAGTGTAGCCGATCCGGTCATCGTTGATCGCCTGCCGCGCCGCGGCCCGCACCGGTGCCGGTGCCGGCGTGCCCGGCTGGCCGACCGCGAGGTTGTACACCGGCAGCCCGGCCGTCCGGCGCAGCTCGGCCGCCGCGAAGAGCTGCATGACGTAGAACGGCGCCACCGCCGAGCGCGGGGACGCGGGCCTCACACCCATCCGCCACACCTCCAGTACACACCGTTGTCCCGGGCCAGCAACCCGGCATCGACCAGGTACCGGTGCAGCGCGGCAACGTCGGGATGCCACACCCGGACAGTCTCGTTCACCTCGGCCTCGCGGTAGTGCACACCTGGTTCGAACGCGGTCGCCAGGTAGCCGAGCAGCAGCTCGCGCTTCGCCCCGCCGCGCGGCAGCACCGGCAACCGGCCACCGATCAGGTAGGAGCGCAGCACCCGGCGCAGCTGCGGGTCCGCGATCTGGTCGAAGGTGGCCGGATCGGCCAGCGCCCGCGCCCGCTCAGCACTGGTCGCTACATCAGTCACCCCGCGACGATAGCCTGAGCATCGTGACTAGCCACGGCAATATCGCAGCCGATCCTGCTGACCTCGCTGTTGCGATCGAGCTAGCGGAGCTGGCCGATCAGCTGACCGTCGCGCGGTTTCGGGCCAGTGACCTGCAGGTCAGCACCAAGCCCGACCTCACCCCGGTGACCGACGCCGACCAGGCGGTCGAACGCGCGATCCGGCAGCGGTTGGAACAGCTGCGGCCGGCCGATGCCTTTCGCGGCGAGGAGTACGGCAGCACCGGCAGCGGCCCCCGGCAATGGGTGGTTGACCCGATCGACGGGACGAAGAACTTCGTCCGGGGTGTGCCGATCTGGGCCAGCCTGATCGCGCTGCTGGTGGACGGGGTGGCGACCGTGGGCGTGGTCAGCGCGCCAGCCCTGGGCCAGCGCTGGTGGGCCGCGATCGGGCACGGCGCGTTCGCGGCAGCCGGGGTGGCCCAACCGCGCCGGTTGCAGGTCTCGGCGGTGGCCGAGCTCGCCGACGCCAGCCTGTCCTACGCCTCGCTGGCCGGCTGGGCCGACAAGGGTCGGTTGCCGGCCTTCGTCGAACTCACCCAGCGGGTGTGGCGCTCGCGCGGCTACGGCGACTTCTGGTCCTACATGC
>JBDSAN010000177.1:0-3576 GCA_039922115.1 Jatrophihabitantaceae bacterium | reverse complement strand
ATCTCCTTTGAATTGCAAGGGCAACGGGTAACGGCGGTCCGGTCTTGGCTGGTCGTGCTGGACTGCCTGCTGGATGCCGGCCGGCAGGTGGAGCTGGCTGATGCGGCAGCCCAGCTGCGACGGCTGGTGGCCGAGCTGGCCGCGTACACGAGCTGGACGAGCACCGCCGAGCAGGAACTGGCCGACGAGCATGCCGGCCGGGCCGTCCGGATCCTGATCGATGGCCGGGGCAGCATGCCGAACCGCCGGCGGGCCGCCCGCGAGCACCTGGATTACGCGATCGAGTTGGACCGCGACAATGCCTGGTTCCTGATCGAGCGCGCGTTCGTGGAGCTAGCCCAGGGCGCTCAGCCAGAAGCTGACCGGAGCCTGGTGCTGGCGCTGGCCCGCACCGATGACCCGGTGCTGTCCGACGGCATCACCGCGCTGCGGACCAGCCTGCGGACCGGCACGCCGCTTGACGCCCGGTCCGCTCCAGCGGCGCGGTGAGCTGGTTGGGGTTAGGACGGCGCGGACGGTGGCCGGCAGCGGCGGCAGCCTCAGTCCAGATCGAAGGCCGCGTGAATCGCCTGGGTGAGCGCGAGTTCCTGCGATGAGAGAAGGAAACCAAGCTGGCGGCCCAGCGCGCTAGCGGGCACCGTGAGGATGTTGTCGCAGCTGATCACGCAGTCGTGATCGAGGCCGTTCGCCGGGCCGACCGCAACCTCGGTCGACAGGCCCCGGATCGTGCTGGTGATGGGTGCGACGGTGACCCTGCCGAGGTGCGGCCGGACGAGTTCGCGGGTCAACACCAGCACCGGGCGGGTCTTATCGAGCCGGGCGCTGTGGATCGGCCGCATCAGGCTAGGTCGTCCAGTGGGACCCCGGCCGCATAGTCAGCCAGCCGATCCAGGTCCTTATCCGAACGGTCCCGATCCGAACGCACCTTATCCGTACGCACCTTCGCGAGGATGGCCGCATCGCGCGCCGCCACCGTCCGGCGACGGTCCCGGTCCAGCGCCTTGGTCACCACGTCAGCCCGGCTGGTGGCCACACCGCAGGCCACCACCTCGTCGATGTAGGCGACGACGTCATCGGGCAGCCGGACGGCGATCTGCTTGCTCATACCAAAACGGTACCAGTCTGGGATGCGAAGCTACAGCGGACGGAGCAGGTCGTCGGCGTCGATGATGGTGTAGGAATAGCCCTGTTCGGCCAGGAACCGTTGCCGGTGCGCGGCGTACTCGGCGTCCAGGGTTTCCCGGCTGACCACCGTGTAGAAGTGCGCCTGCCGGCCATCGTGCTTGGGACGCAGCACCCGGCCCAGTCGCTGGGCCTCCTCCTGCCGCGAGCCGAAGGTGCCCGAGATCTGGATCGCGACCGCCGCCTCGGGCAGGTCGATCGAGAAGTTGGCGACCTTGCTCACCACCAGCACCCGAGTTTCGCCCGTGCGGAACGAGTCATAAAGCCGCTCGCGCTCCTTGTTCGGCGTCGAACCCTGAATCACCGGGACGCCGCCGAGATGCTCGGCGATCTCGTCCAGCTGATCCAGGTAGGCCCCGATCACCAGCACCTGATCGTCCGGGTGCCGGTCCACGATCGCCTTGATCACCGGCAGCTTGGTCCGCGCGGTGGCCGCCAGCTTGTACCGGTCCTCGGGTTCGGCGATGGCGTAGGACATCCGCTCGGCGTCGGTCAGGGTGACCCGTACCTCCGAGCAATCGGCCGGCGCGATCCAGCCCTGGTTCTCGATGTCCTTCCAGGGCGCGTCGTAACGCTTCGGTCCGATAAGGGAAAACACGTCCGCCTCGCGGCCGTCCTCGCGGACCAGGGTGGCGGTCAGGCCGAGCCGGCGGCGGGACTGCAGGTCGGCGGTGAGCCGGAAGATCGGCGCCGGCAGCAGGTGCACCTCGTCGTAGACGATCAGGCCCCAGTCGCGGGAATCGAACAGCTCCAGGTGCCGGTACTCGCCCTTGCGGCGGGTCGTCATCACCTGGTAGGTCGCGATCGTGACCGGCCGGATTTCCTTTTTCTCACCGGAGTATTCGCCGATCTCCTCCTCGGTGAGCGAGGTCCGCGCGATCAACTCCCGCTTCCACTGCCGGCCGGACACGGTGTTGGTGACCAGGATCAGCGTGGTCGCCTTGGCCTGTGCCATGGCAGCCGCACCAACCAGGGTTTTGCCTGCGCCGCAAGGCAGAACGACAACGCCCGAGCCGCCGGCCCAGAACGACTCGACGGCCTGCTGCTGGTAGGGCCGCAGCGTCCAGTCGGCGTTGTCGAGCTCGATCGGGTGCGCCTCGCCATCGACGTAACCGGCCAGGTCCTCAGCCGGCCAGCCAACCTTGAGCAGCGCCTGCTTGAGCCGGCCACGCTCGGACGGGTGCACCAGCACGGTGTCCGGCTCGACCCGGTCACCGAGCATCGGGGTGATCTTCTTCTGCCGCAGCACCTCCTCAAGCACCGCGCGGTCCAGCGAGATCAGCGCCAGGCCGTGCACCGGGTGCTTGACCAGTTGCAGCCGACCGTAGCGGTCCATCGTGTCGGCGACGTCGACCAGCAGCGCGTGCGGCACTGTGTAGCGGCTGAACCGGACCAGGGCGTCGACGACCTGCTCAGCGTCGTGGCCGGCCGCGCGCGCGTTCCACAGCCCGAGCGGGGTCAGCCGGGAGGTGTGCACGTGCTCCGGTGAGCGTTCGAGCTCGGCGAACGGGGCGATCGCGGCTCGGGCTTCGCTCGCCTGCGGGTGATCGACCTCGAGCAGCAAGGTCTTGTCGGACTGGACGATCAGCGGTCCATCGGTCACCGGGAAACTCTCCTAGCCAGATTGACGATGCTGCAAACTCCCCATTGTCCCCGCTCGCGCAAGCTCGGCCGACCGGCAGCCGGTCGAGGTCGCCCGACCGGGACCGGGACCGATTAGTAGGGCGGTAACACGCTCACCGTGGTGATCCGTTGCAACGGGTAGCTGCGCAGCCGCGCGTCGTCCGGATCGTGCCCGCGCACCACGCCGCCACCCAACGAAATCGGTTGCAGGGTGTGCTGTGACGGGGTGCCGGTGTCGTCCACGTAACCGATCGCGATGGTCAGTTCTTCCCGGACGGCGGTGCGCAGCAGCTCCAGGATCGAGGCCGAGGTCACTCCCGGCACCTGCTGGGAGACCCGGCTGGTGGAGTTGGTGATGGCGGTGGCCAGCCGCTCGCTGGCCCGCAGCCGAGTGACGACCTCGACCAGCTGGCTCTCGCTGATCGAGCTGCCCCGGACCCGCGAGATCCGCGAGTGCTGGCGGGCCGGCACCCGCGGCGCGTCGGCGGCGAAGCTGAGCACTGCCCCGTCGGCGGTCTCGGCGGCCGGCGCGAAGCCGGCGCGGCGCAGCCGGTCCAGCACGCTGGAGATCGCCGCCGAACAGATCAGCACCGTCGGGGCGATCCGGACCAGCCCCAGGGACTCCAGCCCCGGTTCGGCCAGCACCCGGTTCAGCAGCGCCTCGTCGTCACAACGCAGGTAGCTGGTGGCGGTGCCGGTCCGCAGCCGGCCGTGCTGGGTGGCCACGTCGTTGATCAGGTAGTGCAGGGCTTGGGGCACCGGGGTGCGGGA